>CAYJNF010000006.1:0-9319 GCA_964370915.1 uncultured Chitinophagales bacterium | reverse complement strand
GATTGTAGTCGCGGATGAAGAAACCGCGCAGAAGAATCGGGACGACTTCAATCTGGTCGTGGGTCAACAGCATGTTCGTCTCTTTGGTGGTGCAAAGCGGCATGGTTTGGAATCCGATGGAGTTACGACCAGCGTTGAAGATGTTGAGACCCTTCGATCGTTGCTGGATGGTCACGCGCGCATTATCGTTACTCACGCCGCTGCACTGATCCAGCGCATTCCGAATCCCTCTATCCTCAAGAAACAAGTCCTCACGCTCGAACGGGAGAAAGACTACAGCTTCACGGAGCTTCTGCGACAGCTGACGGAACTTGGCTTTGCAAAGAACCAATTCGTCTCGTCGCTTGGGGAGTGCTCTGTTCGCGGCGGCATTCTCGACATCTATCCGTTTGTTGGTGAGAACCCGTTACGCATCGAATTCTTTGGCGACACCGTGGAGTCGATTCGTGAGTTCGACGCAACTTCACAGCGATCAATCAAGGAGCTTGCGGTGGCGAGTATCGTTCCTGACTTGCTGAACGTGGCATCAGGGGCGGACCTTGACAAGGATGGCGGTCATCAACCCCCTCCGGTACTACAGTCAACGCTTCTGGATTTTCTGCATGACAATGCGATTATTGTGTTGGAAGAGCCGTGGACACTTCGGCGCATTGTTGAAGAACATGCCAGCGCGGCAACAACTTCCTGGGATGATCTCGAGAAGCTGATCGAGATGTTCACCCGCATCCATCTCTCGGTTCTCGGGGAACATACAAACACATGGATCAACTTCGAGACACTTTCTCAACCCGCAATCAACAGCAGCATAAAAGTGCTTCGCACTCAACTTGCAGAGCTGCAGAGCAAAGACTATTCGATCTATATCACGTGTGATACCGAGGCGGAGCAAGAACGTCTCAAGGATTTGCTTGCAGAGCTTGAGCCGATTGCCGAGGACGAGGAGAGGCAGCTCCACGAACTCGAGCATCACCTCGATGTAGCACGTGTGCAGTTCTCGCTCGAGGCGATTCACGAGGGCTTCCTGTTTCCGGAAGGGAAGATCGCGGTCTTCACCGAGCATCAAATCTTCAATCGGCAGAAGCGACGGGGAAAACTGCGGCGCTCGCGCTTCAAGGGCATCTCACAACGCGAGCTGCACGAGCTGCGCAGGGGCGATTATGTTGTGCACGCCGACTACGGTATCGGTCGGTTCGATGGGCTAAAGAAAATCACTGTTCGCGACATCGAACAGGAAGTTGCCAAGCTGCTCTACGAAGAGAAAGACACACTCTACGTCAATCTCAACTACATCAACAAGATTCAAAAATACGCGTCGAAGGAAGGGCACATTCCCAAACTTACGCGCCTTGGCAGCGGCGAGTGGGACCGGCTTAAGGCGCGCGCCAAGAAACGCGTTAAGGACATCGCGCGTGATCTCATCAAGTTGTATGCGAAACGAAAACACGCTCAGGGATTCGGGTTCCTCAAGGACACACTCTGGCAACGCGAGCTTGAGGCATCATTCATGTACGAGGATACGCCCGACCAGGCAAAGGCAACCGCTGATGTGAAGCAGGACATGGAGTCACCATTTCCGATGGACCGATTGATTTGCGGCGATGTGGGATTTGGCAAGACGGAAGTTGCCGTCCGTGCGGCGTTCAAGGCAGTGATGAGCGGGAAGCAGGTTGCCGTTCTCGTCCCGACAACAATTCTGGCGCAGCAGCATTTCAATACATTCATCGACCGGCTTTCCAAATACTCCACACGCATCGAAGTAATTTCGCGATTCAGAACAAAGAAGGAACAAAGCGAAATACTCGAGCGAATGAAAATCGGCTCGACCGACGTGGTCATCGGAACGCACCGGCTGCTGTCCAAGGATGTTTCTTTCAAAGACCTCGGGCTGCTGATTGTCGACGAGGAACATCGTTTCGGTGTCGCGGCAAAGGAGAAACTGCGCCAGCTCAGAGCAAACGTCGATACGCTAACGCTGACGGCAACCCCCATTCCCCGCACGCTTCATTTTTCACTCATGGGTGCGCGCGACTTATCCATCATTGCGACGCCCCCACGTAACCGGCTGCCAATCGTGACGGAGATCGTGCAGTACAATGAAGACAACATCCGTGAAGCCATTTTGCGCGAGATTCACCGCGGCGGGCAAATCTTCTTTGTGCATGACCGTGTCAATAACATGGACGAGGTGATCGGGCGACTGCAAACAATATTGCCGCAGGTTCGTTTTCGCCAGGCACACGGACAGATGCATGCACATGAGCTTGAAGAGGTCATGCTCGCGTTTCTCGAACGGAGGTTCGACGTGTTGGTTGCGACGAAGATCATCGAGTCGGGCATTGATATCCCGAGTGTTAACACGATTATCATCAATCGTGCGGATAGATTCGGCATGGCGGAGCTGTACCAACTGCGCGGACGGGTGGGACGCGCAAACGTACAGGCGTACGCATCACTGCTCACGCCGCCGATTTCCGTTTTGCCGCGAGAAACAGTTCGCCGGCTGCAGGCCATTGAAGAGTTCACCGAACTCGGTTCGGGGTTCAATCTCGCAATGAGGGATCTGGAAATCCGCGGTGCAGGAAATCTGCTCGGCGGCGAGCAGAGCGGTTTCATTGAGTCGATGGGGTTCGAGATGTATACCAAAGTTCTTGAAGAGGCCGTCGGGGAGCTGAAGGAAGAAGAGTTTCGGGATCTGTTTGACCAACAGACAGCAAAACGTGAAACGATGAACGAGGCAATTGTCGAAGCGGATGTCGATGTCCGCATTCCGGAAGAGTATATGGAGAACGACAACGAGCGCCTCACGATCTATCGAAGACTGTTTGCTGTAATGGCGGATGAGCAACTCAAAGAAATTGCCGATGAGTTGGTGGATCGGTTTGGCAAAGTTCCCGAACAGGTCGGGAATCTCTTCACGCTTGTGCGCGTCCGGCTTATCGCTTCACGGCTTGGGTTCCGTAAGATAAGCGTCTCGCAGAATGGAATGATGATTGATTTCCCGCCTGAATCGGAAACACAATTCTATGAAGCCGCCAACTTTCAATTGCTGATGACGTACATCTCTCAATACAAGAACAAACGTATTGCACTCAAGCAAAACGGGAAATCACTCATGCTGGCATGTTCATTCGATAGCGGAAAGAACCTGAACCCACTTGCACTTACTGAAAAATTTCTCCATGAACTTGATGGAGTGATGAATCCAGAGAAAGCGCTTGTTTCAGCGTGAATTTCGTGAAGTCTCCTTAACGTTCACTGAAGTTCTTGTATTTGAGTGAGGAGTTGGATATTTTTGCCGCAGAGAGAGAGACAGTTTGTTCTACGAAATCCGGAAAACATGATTAGAACACGATCGATACTCATTGCACTCCTCACTATTCTCGTCTTCTATTCGGGTTGCGATGAAGGATTGACGCTGGATCCCTCCGGATTCCGTGGTACCATTACTTTCTCCAACTGGCCCCCGCCCGACAGCGTGTGGGAGCTTCGTCTGGTCGCTTTCAAACGTCAACCCACCGATAGTTCCGGACTTTTTGCCGAATGGCTCAAAGGTAACGTTCTCGTTCATCCGCCCATCGGCACTCCTGCGTTCAAGAAGTTTCGAACGGACAGCACCAATCTGTTCGTCGATTCCATTCGGTATTCGGTAACGTTGCATGGCATTGCCGTTGATGAGCCGGAAACATACGTGTACGTGGCGCTCGCCTGGCGCTATACCCAAAATGTCTTCACCGATTGGCGGCCCGCAGGATTGTATCTTGCGCAGCCTAACACTTTTGTCCCGCGTGAACTGGTAATCCGCAAGCACGAATACGTGCAGGACGTGAACATTCATTGCGACTTCCGCAACCCCCCACCGAAACCATGGCAATAAAACATTCCGTCATCATGCTACTCACTCTGCTGGTGTGCTCATCGGCTCGCTCAGCAGAGGGATCGATCAAAGGACGTGTCTCCGCAAAAGGCGATATCGAGCCGCTTGTTGGAGCTTCCGTCTTTGTGCAGGGAACAGTACGCGGATCGACCACCAACACGAAGGGCGAGTTTCACATCTCCACACTTCCAGCGGGAACCTACACGCTCATATTCTCAATGGTCGGCTATCAACGTGAAACAAGATCGAACATCGTCGTGCAGGAGGGAATTGAAACCGTTGTCAACGTGCAGCTCACGCAAACCCCCATACTCACCGAGCAGGTTGTTGTTACGGCGAATAAGCGCGAGCAATCGCTGCAAGATGTTCCCGTGAGTGTTGCGGTGATGGATGCTGCCGAACTGCGAATGCGGAATTCGCAGACTATCGAAGATGCGATTCGCTATGTGCCCGGAGTAAACATTACGGGACGACAGGTGAACATACGCGGATCGAGCGGATACGCCATTGCCGTTGGAAGCCGTGTGATGATGATGTTAGATGGAATTCCGTTCATCACCGGCGATACGGGAGAATTGATTTTTGAGTCCGTCCCTGTTGGTCAGATCGATCGTATCGAAGTCGTGAAAGGCGCCAGTTCGGCACTGTATGGAACCAGCGCGCTGGGTGGTGTCGTTAATGTTATTACGAAGCAGATACCCGAAACTCCGGAAACGTATATCCGAACGTACGGCGGCCGCTATGATGATCCATCGTTTGCGAGCTGGAAATGGACGGACAGGCGTCTCTACTTCACCGGTGTTGCAGTCAGCCATGCATTCAAGGCAGGCGACCTCGGCATGCTCTTCGCATTCTCACGCCAGACTGACGATGGGTATCGCCAGAATGATTATCGCAAACGGTACAATTTGTTTGTGAAGACGAAGGAAGAATTTGGGTCGGACAATTCGTTGACCCTGAATTTCGGATTGCTTTCCGAGAAGGGAGGAAAATTCAATTACTGGCAAAATCTCGATTCGGCCTCGACGCCGTTTCGGTTGCAGCGCAACGATGAAATCGAATCGGCGCGCCATTATCTTAGCGGCATCTACAATGATGTGCTCGCCGATAACGTGCTCTTCACGGCAAAGGCAATGTGGAATCACAACAACTTTGTCTCCACCACATATCATGATTCGGGGCAAGGCCGGTGGAGCGATATTCGCGGATCGACGGCCGACGGGTTCAGGATTGACGCAAGTTCAACGTGGCTCGCGAATGAAGTTCACACGGTGACCTTCGGAGTCAACGGTCAACTGGATGTGGTAAGCTCGAATCTTTTCGACAATAGGAAAGCGTACGGCGCCGCGATGTTCGGACAGGACGAAATGAAATTGACGGACGACTTCACGGTCACGCTCGGCGCGCGATTCGATTTACAGACGCTCTACCTTCTCAACTCGGGACCGCAATTCAATCCGAAACTTGCGATGACATATCGGCTGGCTGAAGGCACAACAATTCGTTCATCCATCGGTCGCGGGTTTAGAATTCCATCCGTCGCTGAGGCGTGGGCTTCACTCGATCT
Organism: uncultured Chitinophagales bacterium; assembly: GCA_964370915.1. Lineage (GTDB taxonomy): Bacteria > Bacteroidota > Ignavibacteria > UBA10030 > UBA6906 > CAADGV01. The sequence continues at coordinate 3,878 of CAYJNF010000006.1, read as the reverse complement.
CGGCATTGGGTTCTTCATTCCGAGTCCGGGGTTGAAGCCGGAAAAAAGTCTCTCGTACGAGATCGGCGTGTCGCAACAGTTGGGAGATTTCGGAACACTGGATGTCGCGGCGTTCGGAACAGATTACGATAATCTGATTGAACCAAAACCATTCACGAGGCGCGACACAGTGTATTTCGTGGACACCCTGGTGGTGCAGTGGCAGAACATCACAAAGGCACGCGTTCTCGGATTCGAAACCTCGGTGAAGCTTGGCTTCTTTGACGGCGATCTCTCCTACAATTTTGGCTACACCTACGTTTACCCAAGGGATCTGACGACCAAGGATATTCTCACCTATCGCCCGCGGCACGTACTCTACTCAAACATTCTCGGACGAATCGGGATGTTGCGGTTGGGTGCAGATTTCCGTTACCTGAGCCGGGTTGACCGGGTCTATCTTGGTTTGCCGATTCAGGATGCCGATGAGCGTGTCGAGATTGTGGTAACGGATTTCAGAATCGGTGCAGATTTTTCCACGCTGGGCGTTCCGTTGACGGCAACGTTCAACATCAACAACGCATTTCGGTACAACTATCTGGAGTTAACGGCAAACGTTGCGCCGCCGCGGAATTTTGTTTTTGTTTTGGAGGCAAAGCTGTAGCTACGCGTTCGCATTGAAATCACAGGGGGATTTGTTCTTTAACAAACAGAAGGAGGATGCATGAAAACTTTGTTGACACGGTTGGTGCTTCTTACGGCAACCTTGATTCCACTCGCTCAGTCGAATGCGCAGATCACCATCACGCAGTCCGATATCGGTCGCATTTTTGGGCCTGGCAATCAACTGATCAACCGGACAGACATGGTAACCACCTCGATGAACATCGGCGCTCCGGGATTCAACAACTGGGATTTCACCGGCATTGCGACGAGCAAATTTCAGGTGTTTACGAGCGTTGCGGCCGCGAGTACGCCGTGGATTGGCAATTTCCCAGGTGCAACAAACGCCATGAAAGTCGACACAAATTATCAGGGCATCAATGGCACTGTGTATCAGTATCTTCAGCTCAACACAACCGGATTGCGCAACATGGGGAATATGGCCCGTGCAAACCCGTATCCCGGTGTCACCGTTGAACTCCGAACGTCAGTGAATCCGATGGAAGTTGTGTATGCGGTCCCGCTGGCGTTGAACACAACATGGAACACTGCATTCCGGAACATCACGCTGATTACTGTGAATGGTCAGCCTGCAGCGGATCCCGATACGAACACGCATGACGCAACCTATACGGTGGACGGGTATGGCACGATGCGTTTGCCCGGCAGTACACAAGCGCTGTACGCCATGAGAATCCGGAAGCTGAACTATTACAACGGCGGTCCTGTTGTGAGTTTCATTTTCATCTCGCGCGGCGGCGCGCAGGTTGCGTGCGAAGCAACCGATACCTCGGCGCGCAACGGCGTCATCAACGTACGACTGAATACCGTGGTATGGAATACATCGATGACAACGGACTCAACCACCGATGTGAGAGTGAGCGAAGCAATCCCAACATCGTTTGCGCTGAAACAAAACTATCCGAATCCGTTCAACCCTGTCACGACAATCAATTATCAATTGGCAATTGACAATTCACAATTGACAATTCTCAAGGTCTACGACCTGCTCGGACGTGAAGTTGCCACGCTCGTCAATGAAGAGAAGCCTGCCGGTACGTACCAAGTTGAATTCGATGCCGGCAATCTTCCCAGCGGTGTGTATTACTATCGGCTGACCGCCGGCCCGTTCACTCAAACTAGAAAGATGATTCTCGCGAAGTAAGGTGTTGTTTGTTGAGAGTAATGAAGAAGCAAAGGGCGAGTCGCAAACGGCTCGCCCTCTTATTTTCCGGCTATTCGCTCCGTTCACGCGGAATTATTGACATTCACCGAAACCTTTGCCATCTTGCATATGGCGCTTGCAATACTTGTCCTTTCACATCGTCATGCGCAACTCTCACCGGCTTGTTTGGCAAAGCCAATTTCCAATTCCAATATTGCGATAGGTGACGCGATGAACGGCAAGAATGCCTGTTTGGCAACGGCGGGAACTGCTTGATTGGCTCAACGAGCGCAACGCGTACTTTTGGGGAACATATCAAGGTGCAACAATGATAAGGGTGCCTTTTCTATTCGTCTTACTTCTGCCATTTTTTTGTCTTCGAGTGCTTGCCCAATCGAACTTCTGGGAAAGCATGGACTCGCCAATTGTTGGGACTCCCACTTCCTTAGGTGTAGCGCGCACTGGTACTGCTTTGGTCTGCAGAACACAAACTGGGATTTATCGATCTTCAGATGAAGGTAGAACATGGTTTCCACCCGCAAACTTTCAAAATGCTTCAGCGCGTTCAATAGTCTGTGATAGAAACGGAGTAATATTTGCAGCCGAAAGGGGTATTCTTCGATCAACTGACGATGGTATAAACTGGACATTTCATTTTGATGGTGTGGAAAGTGAGCAAGCCAGCTGTCTCGCGATAGACTCAAGCAATGTTCTTTATATTGGGACTGGCAATCCCGGCACGGTGTATAGATCAACTAACGGTGGCCAAACCTGGATATTATCAAATGGCGGCCTTCCTGAAGGAGACATAGGGGAGTTGGCAATCAATTCAGAAGGAGATGTGTTTGCGCGTCAGTACTTCGGACCAATATTCAGGACGACAAATCACGGGTCAAGTTGGACTAACGTAAGTTCATACTTGCCTTTTGATCGGACGAGTCTCGCGGTTGCGCCCAATGGTCACGTCCTTGTCGGAACGCGGGGATATGTGTATAAGTCAACGAACAAAGGAGAGACATGGACGCAGTCAAGTACGAACTTTGGATATCAGAATGTCGGTTCGTTTGCCTTCGGGGATAGTGGCAGGGTCTATGTTGGAATTGGATATGGACTCTATTTCTCAAGCGATAATGGCTCGACATGGTCAGAATTGAGTAACGATCTTCAGGGAAAGCCCGTTGATCGGATTGTGCTCCTTTCGAAAGGGACTTTTCTCGCCTCTTCTTATCCAACAGGTGTTCTCCGTTCGACAAATGGCGGATTAGGTTGGAAGCATTCAAATCTTGGACTTTCACAGTACGACTATGTCCCCGCCATGAACTCTTACAAGCACCTCTTTGCAGCCACAAGATGGGACGGCTTGTGGAGATCAACGAACGACGGGGCGCTATGGTATTCGGTCAACACTGGATTTACTACCTATCAAGATATTCTAATCACCTCAAACAATGTCATTCTCGTCGGCAGACCTGATCAAGGAGTGTTCAGATCAACAAACAATGGAGACACCTGGCAACCGGCTAATTCAGGACTTACAAACTTGATTGTTTTCGATCTCGCAATGAACGAAAGTGGAACAGTGTATGTCCATACCAATGGCGGCACTCACCGATCATCAAATGATGGATTAACTTGGACTCCAACTGGTTCAACTATCGCGTATTCCAATTTTCGCCTACATGCTCCAGATTCATCGGGCTTGGTTGTCGGGTTTGCTGCAAATGGTTTTTGGGTTTCGACAGATTATGGCTCGCATTGGCGATCAGAGTCTTTGCCTCCCCCATATCCTACAATAAACGCGCTCTCCTCAATATCACCGAGCGAATACTATGCGGGAACATCCCGTGGCATTTACAGATCAACTGACTCGTGCAGAACCTGGACGAGACTCAGTGGCATCGAAAAGGATTCTGTCGTTGTCGCTCTCATTAGCAATCCGTCCAAACATATTTATATGGGAACAAATCGTGGAGGAGTCTACCGATCGACAAATCGAGGGGTTGATTGGACTAAAATGAACGATGGTCTTATCGACAGTACTGTAACATCTCTTGTCTCCAACAAAGATGGT
>CAYJNF010000005.1:0-22928 GCA_964370915.1 uncultured Chitinophagales bacterium | reverse complement strand
CTTCCGGACACTGCAAACACGTGTCCGAGTGCGGCAATGGGAATCGGGTGACTCAGATGAGCGTACGCCAGTCCCATCGTGAAATGTTCATATGCAGCAATAGCTTCAGCATACCTCTTCTTTTGCACATACGCTCCTCCGAGAGGGACATATGCCAATGCAAATGTGGGATCAATGTCGAGGGTTTTTGTCAACTGCGCAATCGCTTCGTCGTACCTGCGCGCAAAGTACAATGTGAGTCCGACATCGGTATTGACAACCGGTGAACGCGGCCCCAATGCCATGGCCTTTTTCCCGACGAGCGCAGCTTCCTGAAATCGACCTTTCACGGTCAACAACAAAGCATACCAGCTCCGCGCTGTAGCATAATTCGGATTGATGGCAATTGCGCGCTTCAATTCTCGTTCTGCACCAACCCAATCCCAGTCGTAGTTCATTTTTGCAAACCCCAGCGATGCATGCGCTTCCGCAAGACTGCTATCGAGCGACAACGCCTCCAGGGCAGCTGCTTTTGCTTTGGGGTATGTTCGCTCGGGCGGATCCAAATTGAAGTTCCCGAGAATGGTATACGAATCGGCAAGACCCGCATACGCAAGGGCATAGCTGGGGTCCTTCGCGATCGCCCCGTTGAAATACTCAATCCCTTTTTTCAAGCTATCAGGCAATCGTTTGCTCCAATAGTACCGCCCCCGCAAATACAGATCATACGCTTCGAGATTGTCCGTTGCCTTTTTCTCGATTCGTTCTTGTTCGGCAGGAAGGATTTTCGCTTCCAGGGTCTTCGCTATCCTCTGGGCAACCTCGCTTTGGATGAAAAAAATGTTTGTCATTTCCTCGTCGTAGGTTTCCTGCCAGAGATGGTGATCGTTGGCTGCGTCAATGAGCGCCACCGCAATGTGCACCCTGTCGCCTGCCTTCTGCACGCTGCCTTCAAGAACCGTCCCGACATTGAGAGCGCTCGCAATGTCGCGCAAATTCTGTTTTTCCTGCCCCTTGTACTGCATGACCGAAGTCTGCGATATGACATTAAGCCCGGCGATCTTCGAAAGCTTTCCGATCACTTCTCCCGTGAAACCGTCACTAAAGTATTCGTTCTCTTTGTCCCCGCTGAGATTTTTGAACGGCAACACTGCAATCGAATTGCTGTTCGCCGGAAGTGGCGTGAAGAGATGAAGGAGAGCAACACCAATGAGAGCAGCACCGGCAACGGCAAGTGAGCCGTACAGAAGTTTCTTGTTCGACCGCAACGCAGAGGAAAGCCGACTGGTGAACGCGAGCGGCTTCTTTTCCCATGGCATTTCGATCCTGTAAATCGCCACGGGCAGTTGGATGTTCTTCAGTTCTCGCCTGGCAAGCCGTATCAGGCGGAAGTCGATTTTGTTCTCGACCTGTCGGGCAACATCTTCGGATACGCAAATGGATCCGGGCAAGGCGCAGGGTTCAACGCGTGCAGCAATGTTCACTCCATCCCCGTGAACGTGCTTTCCTTGATGCACAACATCGCCCAAGTGCAGTCCAATACGAAGACGAATACATCGTTCCGGCCCGATCGAGGCATTGCGTTGAAACAGCGTGGTTTGGATGTCAATTGCACATTGCGTTGCGTCCAGGGCGCTGACAAACTCCACAAAAAACGAATCGCCTGCAGTTTCGATTTCTTTGCCGTTGTGCAAGAGAAAAAGTGGGCGCAACAGTTGTCGATGTTCTTCAAGCAATTCGAGTGCAAGCCGCTCATTCTTTTGCGTAAGCGCGCTGTACCCGACCATGTCGGTGAACATAATGGCCGCAAGCTTGCGAACCCGACGTCCTTTCTCTGCCATTTCTAACCTCGTTGCACTCTATCCTCCCCAGCCACAATACACATTCTGATGCTTTGAAGTCATTGCCCACAAGACAAACTACACTTTGCCTATTGCCGATTATCTGCCCTTCAACTTCGCGAGCCGCGCTGTCGCATCACACGATCCGGCAGATCTTTTCGGAATCTTCTTGCAACGTTATCCGGTTCTCCATTTCAAGTTTTCACTTCTTGTGCAAGGTAGGAGTAGCATCTACCAGGTGACGTGAATTTCTCGTTGTCCGGATAAAGTCCAGGCCGTCATACCGCCTGTGCTGACACGAACGATTTTTCCAAGTCTCTTGGATTGTGTGTCAAACTTTTTGTGATGGAAGAAAGGAATTGCATACAGGGCCACTTCGTTCGGATGAACATCGAACACGACAATGCTGTAGCGGTGATGACAAAGCTGTCGACGGTACAATCCTTTGTCGCGTGTAATCAGGGTCGGCCTGGTAAGCGTAAGAAGAAAAGGAATTATCTCGCTGTCTTTGATTCCTTTTGCGCTAACGTTGAACCCAATTTGCTTGATTGATGACTTCCAGTTTGTAAGTGCTTCGCGTTGACCCTCGGCAATATTCTCGTCCAAGAGAATCACAAAGCGGCACGGGCAAGATTGTAGGGCTTGAGTGCGTACTGTTCAGAGTGGTCATAAAGGGCAGCACTTGCAATTCGCACAGCTTCGGTGATTGCATCTTTCGTGACACGACCTCGCCATTCCTTCTCGATAAGACTCCAGGGCATGCCGCTGGCGACCATTTCGAGCACGTCAGAGACAAGAATTCTTGTGCCGATGAATGTGAGTTGACCATGACAAATCTCCGGGTCGGCGACAATGTGCCATCCGAGGAGTTTGGCTGTTCCACTCTTTCGTTTCATTTGTAGCTCCTGGTTTTGCTTACATCAAAGTAAGAAATGACAGTGCGGCAATCAACACATGAACATTATCAACATGACATTACGAAATTCTCAGTCCGATGACGGTTGATCGATCCTTATAACGGCAGCCGGATTTTCTTCATGAACGTCGCGTAACGGGGATCCTTTTCGATCGAACGCATCAAAGGATCGCCTTTCATTATGGAGAATCCTCCGTCACGTTGTGTGTACGCTCGTTCAAGCCACTCAAACACTCGGTCCGTCTCGCCTCTGTACGCGTACACTTCCGCGATCTGGAATGCTGCAGGAGCCTGGTATTCTTTGATGAATTCCGTCAACGCCTTATCCGCTTCTTGTTTCTTTCCCAACGCGTGGTACGCCAGTGCGAGGCCTTGCGTCCGCCACATGTGGTCCGGCTCTTTCTGAATCGTTGCAAGCGCTACTTCCGGTTTTGACTGCGCAAGATAGACCCTGCCGAGCCACATATGGGCAACCGGATATTGCGGCCACAACTCAAGAGCCTTCGTGAATGCAGCCTCGGCCCTGGTCAACCGTCCGGCATAATATTCGAACGAACCCAGATTGTAGTATCCCGCAGGGAGCAGCGGATCGAGCTCGATCGCTCGTTGCCCCAGTGCAATCGCCTCATCAAAGCGACCCATCGTGAGCGCCAGCGACGATGCACCCCGCACCGCAGAGGCATTGCGCGGTTCAAGTTCAACAGCACGCCTGAACGATTTGTCCGCCGCTCCCCAATCAAGATCGAAGTTCTTGTGAATCCATCCCATGTTTGTGTGAGCGTCGGCGATATTCGGGTTAAGTGCAAGAGCCTTCTCCCCTTCTTTCCGCGCGGGACCATAACCCTCATCCACTGTGACATAGCTGTAATCCGCCTGCGTACCGTGTGCGAGGGAAAGCCCGACCCAGGCAAGTGCATAGTTGGGATCGATCTTCAGGGCCTGCTCAAAGTAGCCGATTGCTTTTTCCAGATCCTCCTTACCCTTCCGGTCGAGGAAGTAGCGACCCTGCAAGTAGGCCGTGTACGCTTCCGTATTCACCGTTGGCGGATTGACAATCCGTTCCTTCTCAGCGGGCGAGAGCTTTGCCTCAAGAGAAGCTGCGATCTTCTGAGCGATTTCGCTCTGGATGGCAAAGATCTGTTTGTACTCTCTATCATACGTCTCCGCCCACAGATGCTCGTCGGTGTTGGCATCGTTCAACTGCGCGACGATCCGGATTTGATCGCCCGCACGACGCACACTTCCTTCCAGAATAACTCCGGCGTTCAACTCCTTGCCGATTTCTTTCAGCGACTTCTTCGCTCCTTTGTATTGCATCATTGTCGTCCGGGAGATCACTCTCAGGTCTGCAATCTTGACCATCTGGGCAAGAATGTCCTAGGTAATTCCATCACTGAGGTATTCCTCCTCTTTCTGTTGGCTAAGATTTGTAAACGGCAGTACGGCTATCGTCTTGCTGTTGGTCCCGGTGGGATGAGATGGCGGCATGAAGAAGTAGACTGCGAGAGAACCCAGCACGACAACTGCAGCAGCAATCATCCAGGGAAGTCTGGAGTGTTGCTTCACGATGACAGTTTTCACCACGCCCGATAACTCGTTCTGCAACGCGCGCAGATCAGACACAATTTCGTCGGCACTCTGATAGCGCAACGTTCTGTCTTTCTGCAAACATTTCGCAATGATCTGTTCCAGCGCCCGCGATAGATTCGGCCGCATTGATGTTGCCGGAACCGGATCCTCATTCACGATGGAATACATCAACGCCGCTTCGTGCTCGCCGCGGAAGGGAAGTCGCCCTGTCACCATTTCGTACAGGATAACACCAAGCGAGAAGAGGTCGGCGCGGTGATCAATCTCTTCACCGCGCAGCTGCTCAGGTGCCATATACCCGAGCGTGCCGACCGTGCTGCCTGTTCTCGTAAGATCAGTCGTGCCCCGAAGTTTCGCCAGACCGAAGTCGGTGATTTTCACTTTGCCGTCTTCGGACATCATCATATTGTCGCTCTTGATATCGCGGTGAACGATTTGATGCTTGTGTGCGTGCGCCAGTCCTTCTGCAATCTGTATACTGGTGTCGATCACCTCGGCAATCGCAAGTTCTTTATTCTCGGACTTAAGCTTCTTGAGTTTATCTTTCAGTGTGCCGCCGGGGTTGAACTCCAACACGAGTATTTTCTGCGTGGCTGCGGCAGGGTTAGCGTTGGCGAGGCCGTCGGCCTCATCGATGTCATGGATGGTAGCAATGTTGGGATGATTGAGCGCTGAGATTGCTTTCGCTTCCTGCTCGAAGCGGGCGATGTCGTCCGGCGAGGAGACAACTCCTGCCGGAAGAAACTTAAGCGCAACAATGCGATCGAGCTTCAGGTCCTGGGCTTTGTACACAACACCCATGCCGCCTTCACCGAGCTTTTCGAGAATCTTATAATGTGAGATAGTCGTACCGATCATTACCGTTTCATCCTTCGGTGCAACGGGTTTGTTGTTTCCATGAACTCCCGAGAGATCACTTCTCGACTCCGATTTTCCTCAGCAACGCAATGAAGCGCGGGTCTGCACGAAGTCCATCAACTTTGGGATCAACCTTCAGGTTCAAGATCGACTCTTCCCGTTTCGCATAACTTTCATCAAGACAACGAAACGCCTTGTCATTATCACCGATGGCCACGTACACCAATGCCAGCCCGCGATAGACATTCTCCGTGAGAAGTTTGTCGGCTTCAACTCTCTCGACGATTGTGCTGGCTTCTTCCTTCTTTCCTGACGCAGCAAGGAGTTGAGCCAGACTCACTGAAGTCTCAAGTTGATTCTTGGTAAGAGCTCCCCAGCGCTCGTTCTCTGCGATTGCTTCGTCGAACATTTTCTTTCCCTGATACGCGAGGGAAAGAAGACGATGCCCGCCGGCATAGTTCGGGTCCAGCTCTAATGTCCTTCTTCCCATTTCAATCGTTCTGTCATAGAGCCTATTGTAATAGAAAGCCAGGCCCTTGTCCTTGAGGATTGCCTGGGAAATGGGATCCAACTCGGCAGCCCGCGAAACCGTTTCAAGGGCTTCCTCGAGTTTGCCCATGCACAGCAGCCATTGCGAATACCAATGGTGCGCGGTTGCGTAATGTGGATTCAGTTCGATGGCAAACTTGAATTCCTTCTCTGAATTCTCCCAATCCCATGTATTCAGCATCAGCAGGCTCGCGAGCGAAGTATGAACTTCAGCAAGCCGGCTGTCGATGTCCAATGCTTTGTTCGCCGCAGCCTGCGCCAGCGGATACAATTCCTTCCGCGGAATGTTTCCGTATTCGCCCAGCAGGCTGTAGGAATCGGCTATGCCCGCCCATGCAAGCGCGTACCGCGGATCCTTTTCAATTGCCTCCTCAAAATACTTGATCGCAGTCTTCAGTTCTCTTTCGCTTCGTTTGTTCCAGAAGTAGCGACCCTGGAGATAGAGTTGATACGCTTCGGAATTTTCCGTGGAACGCTTCTTGAGAATCTGCTTTTCATCAGGAGTCAAGCGCACTTTGAGAGCCCGGACGATTTTTGCCGCAACCTTTTCCTGAATATCAAAAACATCCTCCAATGAGCCTCTGTACGTTTGCGCCCACAGGTAGGCATCCTGTGTTGAGTCGGTAAGTTGAGCGGTAATCCTGAGGTCGCTCCCCTGTTTTCTCACACTTCCTTCCAGAAGATATTGCACGCCGAGGTCAACGGCAGACTGGCGGAGCGTTTTCTTTCCCCGATCATATTGCAGGACCGACGCGAGGGATACCACCTTCAGCTTCCGCAGTTTGGAAAGGTTGGTGATGATTTGCTCGGTCAGCCCATCGCTGAAGTATTTGTCCTCATCGTCCGTGCCGATGTCTGCAAAGGGCAAGACGGCAATTGACTTTTCTCTTTCCTTTCTTTGCGGACGCTGTGCCGGATTCTCGATACGGCGCAACTCAGCAATAAACTCATCCATATCTTGAAACCGCACTGATGAGTTTTTATCGAGACACCGGTCGATAAGCTTTTCAAGTGGCAACGGCACATCGCTCCGTACACTGGACACGGGCGGGTGTTGTTCGTTGCCAATGGAGTAGGAGATCATCTGCTCGTATTCTCCTCGAAACGGTAGTCGCCCGGTGACCATCTCGTACAGTACAACGCCCAACGACCACATGTCCGTTGCAAGGCTGACCTGCTCGCCACGCACTTGCTCGGGAGACATATAGGCAATGCTGCCATACAGAACGCGAGATGGAGAATCGGTTGATTGCCCGGACATTCGAGCGACACCGAAATCGAGAATCTTCGCAATGCCGTCCCGCGTGATAATGATATTCTCGGGTTTGATGTCTCGATGAATGATCCCTCGTGTGTGAGCTTGCTGCAATCCTTTGCCAAGTTGAACGGCAACGTTGACCGCCTCTTGTAACTTCATCGGTCCGGCGTTGATGCGCTCGCGCAGGCTCCTGCCATCAATAAACTCCATTGCGATGAATATCTCGCCGCCGACTTCGTCAATCTCATAGATGTGAGAGATATTTGCGTGATTGAGCGCCGACGCAGCCTGTGCTTCCAAAAGAAACCGCGCCTTGTCCTGAGCGTTGGCGCAAAGAGCATGAGGGAGGAATTTTAATGCAACCGTGCGTTTGAGTTTGATGTCTTCCGCTTTGTACACCACACCCATGCCGCCCTCGCCGAGCTTTTCGGTGATATGATAGTGCGAGATGGTTTTTCCGACCATGAGATAATCGCAGGACCAGAGTTTGAACTTATTTATGAAAACTGGCGCCAATGAACTTCAGACCATCCACAAGACCGCTTCGCCAGTACGTCCAATTGTGCGCTCCATCCCGGACGCGATACTCATGCGGAATCTTTTTGTCGGTCAGGGCGACATGCAGCATCGCATTACCAATCGTCAGGAAATCATCGTCTCCGCAGTCGAGATGGATTCGCACATTTTTCAGTTTCTCCGGATCACCGGTTTCCACAATACGAATAGGGTTGTGGGAAAGGAGATGCTCAGTAAGCCGTGCCTCACCGGTCCCGGGTCCATAGACGAGGGTCGGCCAACGGGCCCATCCCTGGTCATCCATGGCAACAATTTGTCCGGTGGTGTGAACGCCTGCGCTGAACGCCGCACATGCCGCGAACAAATCCGGATGGCGCAGTGCGTGCACAAGAGTGCCGAATCCCCCCATCGACAATCCCGCAATCCCACGATAGGGTTTCTCCGCACGAATGCGATAGTGCGATTCAATGTAGGGGAGAAATTCTTTCACAAAGAAGTCCTCATACCGAACCGACCCGTCATAGTTGTTGATGTACCAACTCGCGCCGCCGTCGGGCATGGCGATAATCATCGAGGGAATTTCCCGTTTTGCGATGGCTTCATCGGCAATGAGGTTTGCCTCACCAAACTGAATCCACCCCATGTCGTTGTCGGTGTAACCATGCAAGAGATAGACAACCGGATAGAAGCGGCTTGAGCCTTCGTAGTCAAATGGCAGGTAGATTGTATAACGCACTTTCTTGCCAAGAATTTTGCTGTCGATGGTCAGACCTTCTTTCACAACACCGTGTGAATGCTGTGCGTACGCTGCGAAAGCAAAAGAGAGAAGCAATACCACGCTTGCAGATGTTTTCATTCTGATTTTTCATGTAGTTGAAGTTTGATTGGTGCGATCACCTGCTTGAGATTATGCGAGGTTCTTTTCTATCAACACATCATAGTGTTCAACCAAAACATCTTCGCTCGTTGCCGACCGGACAGCCTGATCCTTGCCAAGACTCCGTTTCCATTGATATAATCCTGACAGCGTTTGCTTTTGCGATTCCAGCAGCTGTTCGAACAGGCCGCTCTGCTCGTATGCCTCCGCATCCTGCGTGCTATCCCAGCTTGTTACCGAAAGCACTTCGCCAGCCTTCTGGTCGCTCTCAAGCAAGTAAACATACCGGCACCCCGTTGTCTTACGCAGCGCGGGAACGGCATTCACTCTGTAAAGATGGTTGAACTCATCGAGTTTGCCCGGAAGAACTTTCAGCGAAACAATTCTCAATAAGATGGGATCGCCCGACGCGAGACGTGACATGGGAAGATCATCTCCCGCGGCAACCGGATAGGCCTTCACTGTGGGTTCGCTCGGAACGGGAACGCACTCCAGCGTAAGATTTTCGGAAAGCTGAATCCTGAATTCTGATGACTCGGAAAGAAAGGGACGGACTTCTTCCATCAATCCCTGAAACTTCCCGCTGCTCTCATACGCCTGCGCATCTTCCCGCGAGTTCCAGAGTGTCAACGAAATGCACTGGTCGTGATGATGCACGCTCTGCATCAGTCCTGCATACCGGCAGCCGGCGACATCCTGCAACGCGGGGATTATCCGCCGCGCATACGCCTCCCGTAGTCGCGGCAGTGTTCCACTCTTCACTTCGCTTTGAACCAATCGCATGTGCATTCTGGAGTCTCCTTGTGAATCGTGAGAGCATCGACGGAAAATTCCACCGACTGCCCGTCAGGTTGATTGGCGTCGGACAACTACCACGGTCATGTCGTCCGCCTGAGGGGCCGCGCCGGCATGCGCTCGGACCGCGCTGACGATTCCATCAATGATCTCAACGGCAGAAGCAAGGCGGAGTTTGTCCAACAGTATTGAAAGCCTCTCCTCTCCGAACTGCTCCTGGTTGACATTCATCGCTTCGGCGATGCCATCCGAACAAATTACCAGCAAGTCGTCTGGCTGCATGGCAATCGTTTCTTCCTCATACGGAAATTGGTCCATCATGCTCAGGGGAATACCGCCGACGTTCAAACGCTGGAGCGCAGAAGTGCTCGACAAGAGATAGGGAATATCGTGGCCTGCATTGCAGTAGGTGAGTTGATGCGAGGACACATCGAGGATGCTGAAGAACATCGTAACAAATTTTTCCGGGCTTGTGCTGTCGAACAGAAGCTTGTTCGAACGTTCCATACACTCCCGGGCAGTTGGGTTGATGAGTGTCTGGCCGCGCAACGTTGCCTGAGTGTTCGCCATGAGTAACGATGCCGGAAGCCCTTTGCCGGAAACATCGCCCAGGCAGATCGCTAGTCGCAGTTCGTTGATTGGAATGAAATCGAAATAGTCGCCGCCAACAACCTGGGCCGGAATACTCTTCCCGGCAATCTCATAGCCGGGAATCACGGGAGCGGCCTTTGGCAACAACTCGCTTTGTATCTTCGACGCAAGCCTGACTTCCTCCTGTATTTTCAACAACTGACGTTCCCGCTCGTTCAGCCGTGCATTTTCGACCACCTGTGCAGATTGTGCCGCGATAATGGACAAGAGGCGCTGCTCATCCTGCGTAAATCCCTCTCCTCCCTTTTTGTTGTACACCGTGATCACGCCCTTCAGCTCCGACTTGATCATCATGGGAACGCACAGGACCGACGTGATCGAATCATCCCACGACACGCCGCGGAAACGTTCATCGGTGCGGGGCGAGTTGACGAGGAGCGGCTTCTTGTTCAGATGCATCCAGCCAAGCAGCGATTGCGTCAGATGAAATTCTTCGTGCTCGCTCGATGACGACATGGCACGCACCAATGTCTTCATCGGGTCCGCGGATTGTTGCTCGACGAGCGTGATGACGCCCTGCTCCGCCCGAATTGCGCGCAGCGAACGACGGATGATGGTTTGCATGATCTCTTGCGGGTCGAACGATACGCTGATTGCGCGGGCGAGATCGTTGATGACAGAAAGCTCTTCAATGGCTTTGCGAAGGCGCTGGTTTTCATCAACCAGCGATTGATCAGAGGGCAAGGGGTCTGCAGCACTCATGGGAATATATTCAATCAGCAATCGGTTATGAAGAATGCCTTGGAAACAGCACCGCTCTGGACCGCGTCAGTCTACGGTGTTTTTCGGCCAGACATCTAGGCGAAACTCATCTTCGCCTCGTTCAACGAGTCGTGAACATCGAAGACCAGAGAGAGTTTTGTGATCACAAAGATGCTGTCGATATTCTTGTTCACGCCGCTCAGTTTGATCTGCCACCCCTTTCGCGCGTAGCTGGTGTGGGCGCCAACGAGGACACCGATTGCGGTACTGTTTAAGTACGTAACCCCACGCAGGTCGATGATGAGCTTGGTATAGTCGCGGTCGGCAAACCCGGCAACAGCACGTCGAAGCTCATCAGTTTCCTCGCCGCCAACGAGAGAGCCTTTTGCTTCAATAAGGCCTACGCCGCCATCAAGGGTTGATGTCTTTACTGCCATGAAAGCCTCCGTCCTTAGGTGGGAATGAGAGATAAGACTGCACGCAAAGTAGTGAAAGGATGAAGGAAAAACAACACGGTGGCTGCATCTTGTAACTCGAAATCAACTCCGGTATATTTACTGTCGCATTCGCATTTGCACGTGCTCTGTGCGACCCCTGCACCAGGCCTGTATCGGGACGATCTTATTTCATTCACAGCCGGCATGACCAACATGTTCATCGGACATTTTGCTGTAGGGTTTGCGGCAAAGAAAGCCGCGCCGAAGGTTTCTCTTGGTACTTTGTTTATCGCATCGCAACTCATCGATCTGATTTGGCCGGTGTTCCTGCTGCTCGGAATCGAAGCGGCACGAATCGATCCCGGCAATACAGCGTTCACACCCCTCGACTTCTACAACTATCCGTACACGCACAGCCTGGCTGCTGTGCTCGTCTGGTCTTTACTCTTTGGCGGTGTTTACCATGCAGTGAGACGGCAGGTCAAGAGCGCGGTAATTCTTGGACTCGCGGTGCTGAGCCATTGGGTTTTGGATTTCGTCACGCACCGCCCGGATCTTCCGCTCGCTCCGGGAAGCGAAACCCACGCGGGCCTTGGCCTGTGGAACAACGTCGTCGCCACAATGATAGTCGAAGGTTTGCTCTTTGCGGGGGCTGTCGTGTTGTACGCTCGCTCTACGACGGCAACCGATCGGACGGGAAAATATGCGTTGTGGAGTTTGGTCGGATTTCTCGTTGCCATCTACATTGCAAACGCGTTCGGTCCGCCGCCCCCGAACGAACATGCGCTAGCTTACGCGGGATTGCTACAACTGTTGTTCATCCCGTGGATGTATTGGATTGACAAACATCGAATGGTAACGAACGCGCAGTGAAGGTCGAATCACTTTCGCTCAGAATGAAGGCCGGACTCATCATCCGGCCTTCCATGCTTCGCGCGATTCAACGGACAAGACTCAATTTCCTCGATTGAGTGAAATCGCCCGCCACCAATCTGTAAATGTACAAACCGCTCGCTATCCCCTGAGCATTGAACGTCGTTGAGTAATAGCCCGCCGGCTTTTGTTCATCAAGAAGTTTTGCGACGCGCTCGCCAAGCAGGTTGAACACTTCAAGCGTCACGTGCGCGTCCTGTGGTATTGCAAACGCAATGGTCGTTGATGGGTTGAATGGATTGGGATAATTTTGTTGGAGTGAGAATTCCCGGGGCTTCTCCGAAATTGTTTGCAGCACCGGCGGAGTATCATTTGCTTTTTGAGTACCGGGAGCAACCACAACTTGCAACTGCGTACTAGTGAGAGTATAGTATGCGAGCACCGTTGCGTAGCCTACAAGCTTGTAGGTGTAAATTCCGGGTTGACTCACCCAGTAGCTCAACACTTCGGGATTTGCAGTCGTGGCCGCCGATGTAACTTCTGCACCCGAAGGATCGAGCAGGTACATGTCGATGTCGACACCTCCGGTCCATCCCAACTCCGCAGTAATTTGGAGCGTGTTGTTGGCAACCTGAAATGGAATGAGCTGCGTTTCGGGCGTACCGAGCGCCGACACTGCCATCGTTCCGTTGAATTTCATGGATTGTTCCACAAACGTGGCGTTCGCCGGAACCAGTTTGCCATCCACGAGGATCTTGTCGAGATAGATTTTGCCATTCAGACCTCGCAACTCAACATTATGATGTTCATTGGAAAGATTACCGAGCGCCTTGCGGATACACCATCGCTCAGCGTCGCTGTAGTAGCTGATCGTTCCATGCGAGACACCATCAACAAATATTTCCGCAGTCCCTCCGTTACGATTTGTAGGGAATTCGAGTTTGATGTTCGTTCCGAAGAACGAAATCCTTGCCGCCGGCTTGGTGCTGCCACTGCCGCCTTTCGCCGCCCCGATGATGTATGAGCCTCCCGAGGCATTTCCGTTGTTGACTGTTTGCCATTTGCCGTAGTAGAGTATGTTCGTGTTCGTTTGCTCCGCCGTCACGAAGTATCCCTGGCTTGCCCACTTCATGTCTCCTTCAAGAAACTGTACTCTGTTGCCGGTCGTTGATTGTGCCCGCTCGACCGCTCGACGGACGTTGATATACCCTGAGCCTGTTTGGTGAGACTGGTAGCCCGCCATCGGATCGGTGGTTGAAACGAGTATGTCCTCGACCTGGTCAGGCGACAGGTTGGGATTTGCCTGCAGAAGAAGCGCAACACTTCCCGCAACGAACGGAGTAGCCATGCTTGTGCCGCTGATGGTATGATAACGGAGGGTGTACTCGGGATGATTTGCATTGACCACGGGACCAAGTGCACCCACTGGGGTACCGGGTGCCCGCGTAGAAGTAATATCGACGCCCGGCGCAGTTAGGTCGGGATGCTCGAACGGATCACCTGCCTCGCCCCGGCTCGAAAAGTCGGCAAGAGCTTTCATCTTGTCGCCCGCGGCAACCCCGATGACCCAGGGATTGATCGCGTAGGTGCTCATGGTATTGTCTGCAGGCCCGTCATTGCCTGACGCAAATGTCACTACAATGCCTTTGCGATACGCTTCATACGTCGCCCTGCTGATGGGGTCATTCGGGTCGTACTGACTTGTCGAGTTCCCCCAACTGTTGGAAATCACGTTCGTGCCAAACCGGTCTCTTGTCGCAATCGCATAATCGAATCCGACAAGCGCGTGAAGAATAAGCAACGTTTCTCCGGTACCAACGCCAACAAGATTCGCATCGGGGGCAACGCCGCGATAGTAGTTGGCGTTGCGTTCATCGTTTGCAGATGCTGCGCCTGTTCCGGCAACGGTGCCCGCGACGTGCGTGCCGTGTCCGCTGGTGTTGTCGGTGTTTATCACACCTTCGAGATACAGTGTTGTTCCCGACACGCCGAGGTCGCTGACGATCTTTACATTTTCAATCACTTTCGATCGAAACGGCAAATCAGGGTGAGTCGCATCGATGCCGCTATCCAGAACGAGAATTGTCTTCCCTGTCCCCTTCAGACCAAGCGTGCTTTGAACGTAGTGTGCGCCGGTGATTTCCCCCGCATCGTAATTGAAGTACTTCAGCACATCGTTGAAGTACACGCTTTCCGTCCCTTCCCAATTCAGCACAAGCTGAATCTGACTGGCAGTGAGTACCGCGCCCGCCATCGGCAGCGTTGTCAACTTAAGGACCGGTACTCCCAGGCTGTTCAACATGTCCATGTAGGCCGGGTTTGCGAACGTTACGATTACCTGAAACGGCCCGGTGCTTGTTTGCATTCGCTGCTGGAGCTTTGGATCAAGAATGCCGGCAGCGAAGCTTGTAGCGACGACAGCAAAGAGAAGCAACATCCCAGCAGAAACACGCGCAAGAGTTTTCATGGTGGTTCCTCCAGAAATTGGGTGATACATATGTGAGTGCCCACTGCACACTCACTGATTGATTTTATTTTGCGCGCTCAAACTAACAGGACGCCAAAGAAAATCAATCGGATGATTCACTGATTTCTTGAGTCGTTACTTGTGTCGATCAGCTCAGATTATTACTCTAATGTGAATTGCTGAGGTGGCGGCAAGAAGTGGCTTGTCAATCAACAACGAGAAAACGCGGTTCCAGAGCATCGCGGAAATCGACATGGGGCAGGATCGGAGACACAAAGGCCGGACTCATCCGGCCTTTGTGGTTCACACACATCAACGGACGAGAATCAACTTTTTCGATTGGATGAAGTCGCCCGCCTTCAATTTGTACAGGTAAATGCCACTCGCCATTCCCTCGGCATGAAATACAGCGGAGTAGTACCCAACGGGTTTTCGTTCATCAAGAAGATCGGCAACGCGTTCGCCGAGGAGATTGTATATTCCAAGCGTTACGTGGGCTTCGCGTGGTATCGCAAATGCGATGATCGTGGACGGGTTGAACGGGTTGGGATAATTCTGCGAAAGCATGAATTCGTCGGGTATGCCGGCAATTTCCGACACCGAGGTAAGAACGACAACAAATCGCCGCGTCGTGCTGAAGAGTCCCCACCCTGCGTTGTTGCCTGCTCTTACCTTCCACCAATACAATTGGTTTGCCAGCAAAGCACGAACAACGTGAGATGTATCCGTGAGAGTTGAATCGACGGTGCGGGCAGCAAAGAGCGAGTCGGTCGCAAATTCAAACCAATAACGTTCATTGATCGTCCCGGCAGTTCTCCACACGACCTGAACCGTGTCCGCGTTGACCGTCGCAGCGTTCGCCGGCGACACAAGCGCAACCTGCGCGGGGAGTTGCTGTGTTGCGAAATTCCAGACGGCGGAGGTCGGACCTGATCCACCGGCATTCTTTGCTCTCACACGCCAGAAGTACCTCGTGCCCGGTGAGAGTGTAGCACTGCGTTGGATTGTTGTCACGGTTGAATCGTCGATGAGCCGCGTCGCGAATAATGAATCCGCCGAGACTTCAACACGATAGGAAGTCACATTCAAGAGAGCGCCCCATTGCAGTGTGATCGTTGGCGGCAGGTTGACGGCATTGTTCGCCGGCGCAACGAGCGTGGGTTGAGCAGGCGGCAATGGCACAGTCCGGAAACTCCACGTGTCTGTCCAGCCGCTGTACCCTTCGGCATTTCTTGCGCGCACACGCCAGTAGTGAAGAAGGTTGTTCGTCAGACCAGAGACTGATCGGGAGGAATCGGTGAGTGTTGAGTCATCCACAATCGCCCCGACGAAGCTGGAGTTTGTTGAAAGCTGAAGATGATAGGCGGTCGCCCCCGATACTCGCCGCCACCGCAGACTCAGCGATGTGGGTTGATTGAGTGAACTGTTCGCCGGTGAGCTGAGAACAGGAGAGGCAACCGGTGCAATGGCAAAATTCACATTGGAAATGTCGAAGAAGATATTGCCGACGGCTTCGATCTTCACGCGCGCAGTTTCCATTCGGACATTGGGAATGGAAACCACTTGCACGCCGTCGTTCGTTGTGTTGGATGCAAGTGTTGTTGTAAACGTTTGACCTCCATCGGTCGAGAGGAGAATATTGACCGACGTGCAACTGATGGGTGATTGACCGGTATTGGCAACATTCCACTTTACGGTGTCTTGAGAATTCTTCACCCACGATATCGCGGTATTGGGCGACGTAATCATAAATGGCCCGGCGGTTCCAATGGCGTTCACGGATGTCGACGCCTTTCCAACGCCGCCGCCACCCGCTCTGTTATCACGTGCCGTCAGCCGGAAGTTCATTGTGCGCGCATAACTCGGCAGCAACTCGCCGATAGTCTGTGTGCCGTTGAGAATATCTGACATGCGCGGAAGGATTCGGGTTGGATTTATCGTCCCCTTGAAGCTCCGAAAAATGGCTGCGTTCCCTGTTGGCGTGCTCGGATTTCCTGCCGCGCCCAGATCGAATTCTTCCCATGTGTAGGTGAGTACATCTCCATCCCCATCGGTGGCAGAGCCGGTCAAGGAAAACGGTGTGCTTATCGGAATGTTGTATCCGCCAACGCCCGCATCGACGACCGGAGCATTGTTTCCTGTTTGCGTAATGACGGGACAGCTGCTGCCTGAGCCTGCCGTTGTGTAGGCAACAATTTCATCGATGCTGATCCCATGAAAATAGTCATCGCTATAGTTCTGCGTGTTGTGCGCGCCGCAGATGCCGGCATAGGCCATGATGGTTGTTCCACTCCCGGGCTCGTACGCGGTCGATGCGTTTCTGTTGCCGCCGCCACAGGAGCCGGCGTTGCCGTTGAAACTGTGATTGCCGCCAAACTGATGCCCCATTTCGTGGGCGACATAGTCTATATAAAACGGATCGCCGGTGGGCGACGACAAGCCCGTTACACCGCGCGCCTTGTTTCCCGTGCGGCACACAACTCCGAGACCTGCTATGCCACCACCGCCCGTGCTGAAGACGTGGCCGATGTCGTAATTGCCGCTGCCGACGATGTTGTCCAACGTGGATTGATTTTGTCCCAACATAGTGGAGCCGCTGGTATTCGTGTACGGATCCGTGCTGGCGTTCAGATAAATCAGCGTGTCGTTGTTCGCGATGAGAACCATGCGCACGGCAACCTCGCGTTCGTAGACACCAACGACCCGATTCATTGCGGTCACCATCGCGGCCAGCACAAGTGGTTTCGTGCCACCGTGGAACGCCGCATACTCGCCCGTGCACGCAAGCGCAAGCCTGTACGTCCGAAGTTGTTCACCAATATGGGTTGCTGATCCGACAGCAATGAGCCGCGCAATTTCGTTTGCCGCTTCGTTGTTCGGATCCACGATGCCGATTTCGTCCATGTACTTCGAGTCATCGGGCAGAAGGTTCTGCTTGAAATAGCTGATGTAGTGACGCGTGTCCTCTGTGCTGTAAGGATCGATGTAGACCGTGTGTCCCGAAGAAAAGATAATTCCGTGGAATCCGAACGGCGTTACATCAAAGCGTGCAGTTGCGGTCGGATCGTCAATGCCCTGACCGAGATATGTCTTGATGGCCGGGTACTTTGCTGTCAACTCAGGTGCCATGACCGGAGATTCGACAATGCGGAATTGCCGGAACCCACCTTCGGGAAGAGGGAGACTCAATACTCTTGTCGATTGCTGAATTGCCACGCCGCCTTCCATCGGCACGTAGCGCAGCATGCGAATCAATGCATCGACATTCAAGCCGACCGAACGATACTGCACCGGAATAATCACACGCTTTCCCAGAGGCGACATCGGCTCAGCAACGTCAAACCAAAAACCGTCGGCACTCCGTTCCGCAAATGCAGTCGTGAATGCACCAAATAAAACAAGCAACATCAAAGCGTTGAAAC
Source organism: uncultured Chitinophagales bacterium (assembly GCA_964370915.1). Lineage (GTDB taxonomy): Bacteria > Bacteroidota > Ignavibacteria > UBA10030 > UBA6906 > CAADGV01. The sequence goes on along the minus strand of CAYJNF010000005.1, from coordinate 5,197 downwards.
ATTTCATCTCATACCCAAACTAAGGTGAATATATGAGGTGTACAGCCGGGGGAATTTTCAGGTCAGGTGTGGAATGAATATAGAAGTTCGCCCTCCAAGAATCAAACAGGATGGCCGGAGAAGTTGGGTTCCTTTGAGAATCGGTGATTTCACCCGGCGCATCGGTTTTTCGGTTGACATGAACCAATCTTCGTCATAACCTTGATATGCGTTTATCTGCGTTTCCGGTGTTGATTCGTAGAACTGCTTTGTGTATGTTCGTCCAGTACTTCTAACCACCAGCTTCCAATCCGATGGCTTCACCACAATCTCTCGCTCTGATAGCATCGAGCGAGGTCATGCGTTCCATTCTTTCGCGGATTGATACAATTGCCGCCTCGGACAACTCTGTGTTGCTCATCGGCGAAACCGGTGTCGGGAAAGAACTGATCGCGGAGTACATTCATCGGACAAGCCCGCGCAGCGCCCGGCCGATTGTCAAAGTCGGACTCTCGGCGTTGCCGCCGGAGCTGTTGGAAAGCGAGCTGTTCGGGCATGAACGCGGAGCATACACCAGCGCATCGTCCGACAAGAAGGGACTGTTCGAACTCGCGGAGACCGGAACAATCTTCCTCGATGACATCGACGATTTTCCGCTCGCCCTGCAGTCGAAACTCCTTCGCGTGCTGGAATCACGGGAAGTGATGCGCGTCGGAGGGACGACGCCGATTTCCATCGATGTCCGTTTGATCACGGCAACGAAAGTGGATCTCAAAGAGCTTGTGAACCGTAATTTGTTCCGGCCCGACCTGTACTATCGCATCAACGTTGTCCCGATCGTAATTCCGCCGTTACGCGATCGACGCGACGACATTCCTGCAATCATCGAACATTTTCTCGCTCGCTACGGAACAACGCCGAACATCAAGGTTGCGGATGAAGCAATGCGGGCGTTGACAAACTATTCCTGGCCCGGCAATGTTCGTGAACTGCGCAATGTTGTTCAGCATATCGCGCTGTTTGCCAACGGGGAGATACGCATGAAGGATCTCCCCAATGAAATCCGGGAAGACGCTCCACTCGACCTGATGGTCAAGGCATGTCATCGATGCTTCACTGAAGAGAACATGTCGTTCGACCAGGTTGTCGCCTGCCTTGAAGTGAATCTCCTGCGTCAAGCGCTGAAGCACGCCGATGGTAACCGCACACAGGCATCGAAGTCACTCGGCATGAGCCTTTCGACACTTCGCGACAAACTGAAGAAGTACAACATCGAATAGTTGGCTCCTAACGGGAATCCGTTATCGTGTAGCGGAATTCCGCACTTGCCATCACCCCACCCATAAATTTCTCTCAATTTCTTCCCTTTTTCAGATGGCATGGTCATTGCTTGGCTGAAGTGCATCACCTCAAACTTCAAAAGCCGGCGATGGAATTCATCGGAGTACCCCAACACGTCTCGGTCACCGCAAAAGTCGTCGAGACATTCGAACGCAACGGCGCTCAACATGCACGCGTCTTTCTCGATCCAATCCGGCTCGAAGTTCCGATGGATCAACTCGACACTGCCCATCTCGGTGACGTTGTTCAACTCGATGCCACCATCGCAATTGAAAATGTGCAGCTGACAATTGGCTACGAAGATCCTGACCTGGACCCGAACGCTGATTTCTACCCCTAACCAAACAGGAGGTTCTATGAACAAACCCCTCACGATGTGGGAATATGCCGAACTCAATGGCGTAACCCGCAGAGACTTTTTGAAATTTGCCGGATGGATAGCCGCCGCCGCGGGCCTCGAGGCGTCCGCCATCGGCAGCGTCGTCCATGCCATGGACACGAAGCCGCGAATTCCGGTTGTCTGGTTCCACGGACAGGAATGCACATGCTGCAGTGAATCGTTCATCAGGTCCTCTCATCCGATCGTGTCGGACATTGTGTTGGACAAGATCTCGCTTGACTATACTGAAACACTTATGGCAGCCGCCGGCCATCAGGCAGAAGAAGCGCTTCACAACACCATGACGAAGTACAAGGGTGAGTATTTGATGTTGATGGAAGGTTCGATCCCGATGGAAGAAGATGGCGTGTACTGTTGCATCGGGGGAAGAACCATGCTGGACATTGTGAAAGAGGCTGCTGCCGATGCGAAGGCAGTGATCGCGTGGGGAAGCTGTGCATCGAACGGTTGCATCCAGGCAGCGAATCCAAACCCGACGGGGGCGACACCCATTCACAAAGTCATCTCCGGCAAACCGATTATCAACGTGCCGGGCTGCCCACCGATTGCTTAAGTCATGGCTGGCACCATCGTGCATCTGCTCGCGTTCGACCGCATTCCGCAACTCGACGGACTCGGAAGGCCGAAGGCATTCTACTCGCGGCGAGTGCACGACACCTGCTACCGCCGTCCCAACTATGACGCGGGGTTGTTTGTCGAATCATTTGATGATGAGAACGCGCGACGCGGATACTGTTTATACAAAATGGGATGCCGCGGCCCGGTCACGTACAACGCGTGCGGTGCCATCAGATGGAACAATGGCGTCAGCTTCCCGATCCAGTCGGGCCATGGTTGCATTGGATGCAGCGAAGAAAGCTTCTGGGACAACGGCCCATTCTACCAGCATCTTGCGTCCTTCCCCGGCTTCGGCATTGAGACCACCGCCGACAAGATCGGGGTCGTGGTCGGTGTCGGCACGGCCGTGGGCATTGCCGCTCATGCCGTGTCCACCAACATCCGGAAACGGAAAATGATTCAGGACGAAATCAAGAGCAGTACTGAAGCAGAACCCAAAGGAGGTGCCTAATGTCGAATCGCATTGTTGTTGATCCAATCACCCGCATCGAGGGACATCTGCGCATTGAAGCGGAAATCAAGGATGGAAAAGTGGTTGATGCGTACAGTTCCGGCACGATGGTGCGCGGGTTTGAGATTATTTTGAAAGGACGCGACCCGCGCGATGCGTGGGCATTTACCGAGCGAGCGTGCGGCGTCTGTACGACGGTGCACGCTCTGGCGTCCGTGCGAACCGTGGAAGATGCGCTGAAAATCACCGTGCCTCCGAACGCTGAGCTTATCCGCAATCTGATGTTCTGCGCGCAATACCTTCAGGATCATGTGGTCCACTTCTATCACTTGCATGCACTTGATTGGGTGGATGTTGGGAGCGCGCTGAAGGCCGACCCGAAAAAGACGGCGGAGATTGCGCAATCCATATCCAACTGGCCCAACAGCTCGCCAGGATATTATTCCGATTTGCAGAAGCGACTCATCACGTTCGTCGAGAGCGGACAGCTTGGAATTTTCGCGAATGGCTATTGGGGTCATGGAGCCTACAAACTTCCACCGGAAGTCAATCTTCTTGGCGTTGCGCACTACCTTGAAGCATTGGAATGGCAAAAGGAAGTCGTGAAGATTCATACGATCTTCGGCGGCAAGAACCCGCATCCGAATTATCTTGTGGGCGGAGTGCCGTGCGCAATCAACATCGACGAGACAAATGCCATCAACGCCGAGCGCCTTGCGTACGTGGGAACGCTGTTTGACCAGGCGTCAGACTTCGTGAACAAAGTCTACATACCTGATCTCCTTGCGGTTGCCGGTTTCTACAAGGATTGGGGAGCAATCGGCGGCGGTCTGCCCAACTATCTCGCGTATGGCGATCTCCCGATGAATGGGTACGGTGATCCGACGAAATACAAGTTTGCACGCGGCGCCATTCTCAATCGAAATCTCGGCAAGGTGCATGAGGTGGACGGCAGAGACGCTCAGGAGATCGAAGAGTATATCTCCCACTCCTGGTATGAATACGCCGACGGCGATGAAGTCGGCAAGCATCCCTGGGCAGGTGAAACGAAACTGAAGTACTCAGGCCCCAAGCCACCGTATGATCATCTCGATGTCGAGAAGAAGTACAGCTGGCTGAAGACCCCGCGCTGGAAGGGTCACCCAATGGAAGTCGGACCCCTGGCGAGGATGCTGGTGTCATATGCCTCCGGAAATCAAGAAGTGAAAGACATCGTTGACGCGACACTGAAGACGCTGGATGTTCCTGTTGCAGCGCTTTTCTCAACGCTCGGAAGAACCGCAGCGCGAGGACTCGAGACCGTGCTGGTCGCCCGGTGGGCAAAGGAATTCTACAACCAGCTCCTTGCGAACATCAAGAACGGCGACACGAGAACATTCGACAAGGAGAAGTGGGAACCAGCATCCTGGCCTGCCGAAGCAAAGGGAGTCGGCATGACGGAAGCTCCACGCGGCGCTCTGTCGCACTGGATTGTCATCAAGGATAAGAAGATCGACAACTACCAGCTCGTTGTCCCGAGCACGTGGAATGCTTCACCGCGAGACCCAAAGGGACAGATGTCGGCGTATGAATCGGCGCTGATCGGAACACCTGTGAAGAACCCCGATCAACCGCTGGAGATTTTGCGCACGATTCATTCGTTCGATCCGTGTCTCGCGTGTGCTGTACATCTGTACGACGAAAAGGGACGGTACGTTCATCAGATCAACACGTTCTAGAGAGTCTGCCGCCGGGGTGTACGGCGAATAGCTACCCAGCGCTTGGATTCACTCTCGCACACGCTACCTCGGGCGCTTGCACCCCGGACAATTCTCGAAAGGAGAAATCATGCAAAACACTCTTATCAACCGTGTGTACGTCTGGCAATTGCCGGTTCGCTTCTATCATTGGATTAACGCGCTCGCCATTGCTGTCCTTTGCACCACCGGGTATTTCATCGGATGGCCGTTGGCCCTTCAGACGAGCGGCGAAGCATCATTCAGCTACTGGTTCGGGACCATCCGGTTCATCCACTTTGTCGCTGCGTTCATATTCTTTTTCAATTTCATTTACCGCCTCTACTGGGGGTTCGTCGGCAACAAGTATGCGGACTGGCGAAACTTCATTCTCCTCAAAAAAAGTAAGTGGACAGAGATCAAGGATGTGCTCGCAATCGATATACTCCAGGCGCGCACCAAACCGATTGAATCCATCGGGCACAACGCGCTGGCCGGACTCACATACTTTATCACATTTCTCGCATTTCTGTTCCAGTGCATGACAGGCTTCGGCATGTATGCTGCGATGAGCCATTCGTGGTTGCCACAAATGTTTGCTTGGGTAGTTCCCTGGATGGGCGGCGACTTTGCAGTGCGACAATGGCATCATATGTTCATGTGGTTCTTCATCATTTTTTCGATGATTCACGT
>CAYJNF010000004.1:0-23202 GCA_964370915.1 uncultured Chitinophagales bacterium | reverse complement strand
GCGATGGAGTCCATTACAGAAAGAGAAAATCCTGAAGAGCAGGATCGATGCGACCCGTGCGGTGGTGGATGCAATTCGCCGATCGAAACGCAAACCTTCGGTGCTGATAAGCGGATCGGCGGTGGGATACTATGGGGCTGTGGAAAAAGATCCGGTTCCCGAAACATACAAGCGGGGTAACGGATTTCTCCCCGTTGTGTGTGAAAGTTGGGAATCCGAGGCGCGAAAGGCTGAGGCGCTTGGCGTGCGCGTTGTGATGTTGAGGTCCGGTATCGTCCTCGGAGGTGAAGGAGGCGCGCTCGAGAAAATGGCGCTTCCGTACAAACTCTTTGTTGGTGCACCATTGGGAACCGGTCGTCAATGGTTCCCGTGGATTCATCGTGATGATGCGGTCGCGATCATGCTCTACGCGCTCGACAACGCGAATCTCGCAGGTCCGGTAAACGTCGCCGCGCCCGAAGCGGTGACGATGAAGCAGTTTTGTGACCAGCTCGGCAAGGCGTTGCATCGCCCGTCATGGCCGGCGGTTCCGGGCTTTATCATCCGGCTTGCGTTGGGAGAAATGGCAACCATGCTGCTCACCGGCCAGCGTATTGTTCCTGCGAAGCTGCTGGATGCAGGGTTTGCCTTTCGCTTTTCAAAATTAGATGGTGCGTTAGGAGATATTTTTTCATAGATTTGACCCGCCATATTGTGTGCGGCAGGTTTTGTTGCACGCCTTTTTGATGTCGCACAGGTACTGACTGATACTGTCTTGGCATTCCCGGGAAACGCATGAAATTCGTCAGGCTCTTTCTTTTGCTTGCGCTGTGCGCTTGGTTACTTATTGGAGGCGGGTACCTGCTGGGAACCGAAGCGATGTTTTTCGGCATCGTGATTTCCGTGTCGCTGCTTGCCGGACTTTTCTGGCTGAGCGACAAGATAGTGCTGAAGATGTGCAATGCCGAACTTCTGACGGTCTACCACAGCCCCACAATTTTCGGCGCAGTGCAAGAGCTGAGCACAAAGGCAGGACTGCCAATGCCGAAGATCTACGTCATCCCTGGCGAAACACCCAATGCTTTATCAACGGGAATTGGCCGCCGCCACGGGTCGATTGCTGTCACCGAAGGTATTATTAGCAACCTTAGTCGTGACGAACTTCGCGCCGTCATTGCTCACGAGCTTGCGCATATCAAAAGTCGCGACAATCTCATAGGAAGTTTCGCCGCAACACTTGCCGGCCTCTTCGGAATGGGGATTGGCCGGTATGCCTCCGCGAAAATGTTGGCGGAAGAGGTGTCGCGGCCACGGAGAATTGGAGCGGCGGTTCTCGGTGGTGTCAAGTCTGCGATTGCTCCCCTTGCAGCGACGATCATACAATCGCTCGTGGATGTGTCGAGGGAGTTTCGAGCCGACGAGCGCGCCGTCAGCCTCGCAGGAGATCCACTCACGATGGCAAGCGCAATCCGAACGATGGAAAAGAAAAAACATCAGATGCCACTCTATACAAGCCCCGCGGCAGCTCACTTGTTCACGGTAAGTCCCCTCACAGTTGGACGCCTGGCGCGTCTCTTCAATACTCACCCGCCGATGGAAGCTCGCATAGCCCGATTGGAAACTTTGGCGCGTCACGCAAAGGGTAAGTAACATGTCATTCATGAAGTTTGCGATCCCGGTTGTTGCGATCACCCCGATAATCTTTGTCCAGGCATCCGCCCGGTCATCAAATAGTGAAGCAACGCCGTCGTTGCCATCGATTGTCTTTGTTAGCCGCAATCCTCTGCCTGATGCAAACGGTGACTTGCCCGGCATCGGGCCAAAGTACCGGACGGCGGCAGTCGGAGGCAAGCTCATGCTTCGCGAACGAACGGGCAAACTCCGCGTTCTTGTTGACTCAACAAAGCTCATCGATGTGGCCGATCCTTGTGTGTCGTGGGATGCCAGGCGGATTCTGTTCTCCGGCCTTCAGCATGCGGATAGCAGTTGGCGAATCTTCGAGATCACCGTCGATGGCAGGGGATTCAAACAGTTGACGTTTTCTGATCGGAGTATTTCGCTCGATCAATTCGGCGCTGCGAAACATCTCTTTGAGCGGTATGACGACTTCGATCCGTGCTATCTTCCTGAAGGGAAGATCGTTTTCGCGAGCACGCGCTACCCATCCATGGCGATGGTTGCCCAGGTGAGAACCAGCAATTTGTACTTGATGAACGCCGATGGCAGCGGCATGCATCGAATCACATCGGAGAGAAGTGGAGCCGAAGAGCCGACGATTGATCCTGCAACAGGAGTTATTGTGTATTCACGTTGGTGGGTGAACGTTGATTTGCCAAGCAACAATACGCGCAACAGGCTGACGCGTGAATCTTCCAACGCATTGACAACTGACAACGGGAATGTCTGGCATGCAATCTCCCTCAAACCAGATGGGACAGGACTGAAGTTATATGCCGGATTTGCGCGGACGCGTTACGGTACGCAAACGTATAAGCCTGCCGTGCTTCGTGATGGCCGATTGCTTAGTGTCTTTTCGCCCCGCACGTCGCTCATACCAAATGCCGGGGGCTGGGGGATACGGTGGTTCCACAAAGGTGCCGATTATGAACACCACATTGTCGGACTGAAGGCCGATGAGTCTCTGCGCGCAACGCAACGTGGCACCCCACCGTTTGCTACTGATCCTGTGGCGTTATCAAAGAACAGCATCCTCTGTTCGTACTCTGATGATGGCAACGACTACGGGATCTATTCGTGTCGGCTGAATGGCTCGAGTCTGCGAAAGATAGTTGATCTTCCCGGGACGCTTGATCTGGAACCGCAGATCGTTGCTCCGAGACCTTTACCACCGATCATTCCGGAACTGATGTTGAATCCGGTATCGGATCTCCCTCCAACCGAAGATCCGGAGACGTATGCACGAAACGATTTCTTCCGGTTCGATTGCATGAACATCTTCTCGCATGGCAAAGTCGATGAACCTATGCCAGACGCTCCGCGGATTGCGAACGATCTCACAATTCAATTCTTCATGAACTCGCAGCGGCAGAATTTCTACGGACCCGACCCCTCCATTCTTCTCAAGACAGCTCCCGTGTTTTTCAACGGCGGAATTCACGAACATGACGTGCCGGCTGAGGTGCCACTGTTCGAGCAGATCGTGGATAAGGACAATAACGTTGTCACCACAACCGATGGCCGCTTTGCCCATGTCGCGGGACTGAACTTCGAGCGGCAGGGAGCAGGGACAAAATGCGTGGGATGCCACATCGGTCACTCAATGCTGGAAGTACCAAAAAACGGAGCGCTCGCCGAGTGGTTCAATGCGGCACCCTCTGCGGATGTGACGGCAAGCTCGGAATTTCGTGACACGAGTGGTACCTTCTACTCCGCGCGCAACGTTGTCGACCGGCAGGCGCAAGTGGGCGGAGACTCGGTGATCTGGATTGCAGGAGAGGGAGTCGGAGCGACCATAGATCTCCGCTGGCCTATTCCGATCGAAACAAAACAGTTTACATTGTTCGGCATTACCTCGGCGGCAACCCAAAAAATGACTGTGCAAGATTGCCGGATTGTATTATATTACCAAGGAATTGAGGTTGGGAAAATCCGATCCACTGGTCGGCTGAGTTCCAAGGGGACATCGATCTCAATTCGTCCTACCAAACTCGACGCTGCGAAGATTACGATTACGAAACTCTCGGGGACTATTCACCACCGGCGATTTGCCGGATTAGCCGAAGTAGAAACGATAGCAAGAATTCTTTCAAATCAATAAATAATCAACAAGCAGGAGTCACATGAAACGATTTCTTCTCGCTTGCGCCGCATTTCTATGTGTTGTCCTTCAAACGAACGCGCAAGGTTTCTACAGTGTTCACTCGCCGAACGGCTATGATGTGTGGGCTGTTGGATCGGGCGGCAATGTGTTTCGTTCATTCGATAGTGGTGCGACATGGTCACAGAGGGTAGAGGGGACAAGCACATTGCGCAGCGTGTACACGTTTGGAACGAATGTGTGGATGGTTGGTGATAGGGGTACATGCTTTCGCTCGATTGATGGCGGGGCAAATTTCGCCGTAGTGTCGCCCGCCGGGACAACGGATCTCACCGATATCTTTTTTGTGGATGCGCAAACGGGATGGTTGGCAGGAGCCTCAGGAACGATTCTGAAGACGACCAATGGCGGCAGCACATGGGGTGTGCAAACGACAGGCACTGCACAAGATATTGCCACCGTGTTTTTTGTGGATGTACAGACCGGGTACGCGGGCGGAACTGCAGGCACATTGCTCAAGACTGTGAATGGCGGATCGAGCTGGACGACCATCGCTCCGGCCACATGGACGAAGCAGATTACATCAATCGCGGCAGCCGGGCCGGTAGTGTATGTTACAGGCGCAGACGCATTCTGCGCGAGGAGCGCGAACGGTGGCGGCAATTGGTCACTACTGAATTTCAATACCGATTCGCAGTCGGATGTCAACGCGGTATTTGCGAAGAGTGAATCGGAAGTGCTGTTTGTTGGTGGAGGTGGATACATCCGAAAAACGCAAAACGGCGGCAACTCGTTCGAGTGGCCGAAACATGGACTTCATGCACCGCTGAATTCGATTTTCTTCTTTGATGCACAAAAAGGCTGGGCGTGTTCTGGAAAGACGAATGCGATTCTCCGCACCACCGATGGCGGAACTACCTGGCAGTTGCCAACCGGTACAACCATGACTGCGCAATGGAATCAGAAATTGAGCGTCACGGCCACCGTCCGCGGCGACGCGTTCAGCATCAATGCATTCAACAAAAACATCATCTACTGCGGACTTGGCAATCGCGTGTATGTGAGCTACGATCGCGGCGAGACGTGGGCGCAAACTGCAACGCTCCCCTCCGGCACGAAAGTCAACTCCTTCTATGTCTCACCAAAAGACACGAACCTCTGGGTGGCCGCCTTTGGAACTCCCGATAGGATCATACGATCGACAGATCACGGAGCGACGTGGACTGCGACAATGACGCGCGATTTTTCCGAGTACGGCATGCCGCTGGAAATGGATGGATCGCATCCCGACACGCTTTACTTTGGACCGGAAGATGGAAAGCTCTATCTGTCAAAAGATTTTGGTGCAACGTGGACGGAAGTAAGCAATCCGGCATTTCGCAGTCCGTGCGATATTGTTGTCGTTCGCGATAATCCGGATATCATTTGGGTCGGCGACGGAATCACGGGCAGCGGGCTGGGGCAGATGTTCCGCTCGCGCGATGGCGGACGCACGTTCCAGTTGATGTATACCGTCACCGGCTCAGAGATTCCAACAACAGTCGGCAGTTCGCTGGACAACAATGTTGGCTACGCGACAGCATGGGGTTCGGGTGGCGTGATGAAGACCGCCGACATGGGACAGCAATGGAATCCTGTTGCAACCACCAGCTCCGCGTGGGGCGTAGACATTGCGAAGGACGACCCCAACGTAGTGATGTACGGTGTGTACGGTGGTGCAACATCGTATCTTTCGTCGACAGCCGGAGCACAGTTTTCGACTTCATCGCTGAGCGGATCGAACTATGCCTTTCTCGCGTATGATCGGGCAACGTTTCTTGCCCAGCAAAGCGGTGGCGTCTTCAAATACTCTTTCACTTACACTGTTCCTGTTTCCAACCAGCAAGCGCTTGCACTCTCGTCGCCGAATGGAGGCGAGAATTGGCCCTACGGAACACAACGCACTATTGCATGGAGCGCAACAAACATATCCAGCGTGAAGCTGGAGTACAAGACTTCCCCTGCCGCCGCGTGGCAGACAATTGTCGCGGCGACTCCGGGTGCAACCGGCAGCTATACGTGGACTGTGCCAAACGCTCCAACAGCACAAGCGAAGGTTCGCATCAGTGATGTCACCGACAGCAATCCGGTTGACAGCAGCGACAATGTTTTTTCGATTACTGTTGCCTCGCTTGGATTATCATCCGACACGATCAATTTTGGATCTGTTACGGTTGGCGCCGCCTCACGTCAAACAATCACGCTAACAAATAGTGGAACGGGCGTGCTGGTTGTCTCCAGCATTTCATCAAGCGATCCAAGTTTTGTGGCCGGACGCGGTTCATTCACGATTCCAGCCGGTGAATCCGATACGTTGTCGGTACAGTTTGCACCGGCGGCCGTCCAAGCATACACCGCGCAGATGCAGATCAACTGCAATGTTCCGGGAAGTCCGCGTTCCATCACCGTCAGTGGCAACGGCCTTTCCTCTGCAACAGTAGCCGTAACCTCGCCGAATGGTGGCGAAACATGGGCGGCCAACACGTCGCATGCAATCACGTGGAGTGCTGCCGGAGTGGATCGAGTTGAGCTTTCGTACCGGATTTCCTCAGCCGACCCATGGCGCAGGATCGCGCAAAACATCGACGCAACTGTTGGAACCTTCTTGTGGGCAATACCGAATACCCCCACGACGCAGGCGCGCGTTCGTGTTGTCGATAGATCGTCCGGCGTTGTCGTCGACTCAAGCGACGCGGACTTTACAATTACCGGTACGACATCGGTAGCCGAAGGCGGCATTCCCAGCACCTATGAACTGTCGCAGAACTATCCGAATCCGTTCAACCCGTCGACGGTCATCAGCTACGGTCTGCCGGGCGATGCGTTCGTGACATTGAAGGTGTACAACATGATTGGCGAGGAAGTCGCAACGCTTGTGCATGCGCGACAGTCGGCAGGGCGGTACAACGTCACGTTTGATTCACAGAAGGCAACAAGCAGTTTGTCGAGTGGTCTCTATTTCTATCGCCTCAGCGCCGGCGACTATGTCGAGATTCGTAAGATGATGCTTCTTAAGTGAGAGCTTCCCATAGGGGGTGCTGCGACTGCGCCCCTTTTTTTATTAACGGCCATGATTGATCAGGAGATGGATTGTCCATGCGCATGAAAGTGTTCATAGCCTCGGTTGTTGCCCTCACAGCGTTCTGCGGTTTTGAAATCTATCATCAAACCGGAATGGTGCATGCAACCCGCAAGAACGGATTTGGCTGCATCTGTCACAGTTTTGATCCAACTCCCGGCGTGCGAGTCTGGATCTCGGGGCCTGACTCATTGAGAGCAGGCACAGAAGCGATTTACAGGATCAGTGTCGCCAGGCAAGGAAATATTTCCGCAGGTTTCAATGTTGCTGCCTATCGTGGAGCACTGGGCATCGAGGACAGTGCCGGTACTCAGCTCGAGAGTGAATCATCGACCGACAGCCTTGAGCTAACGCATACGCTTCCGCGCATGTCGAACGGGCGGGATACGATCTCGTGGGTCTTTCGATACAAAGCTCCGGCAACGCCCGGAATGGTTGACACCATTTACTCTGCTGCGAATGCGACAAACAATGATACACTGCCTGACGGTGATTTCTGGAATTTCGGCGATGAGTTCAGCGTTCGCGTTCTCACACCGACATCAGTGGGTCAGCGAAACGTGGCGCAGGGATTTCATCTGTTCCAGAATTATCCCAATCCATTCAATCCATCGAGTGTTATTTGTTATGAGATTCCTGAAGACGGCAAAGTCACGTTGAAGATTTTTGATATGGCGGGAAGGGAGCTTATGACGCTCGTGAATTCCACGCAGCAACGCGGCACACACTCAATCAATCTTGCCGCGTCGTCCACGCGTGACATGTCGAGTGGAATGTATTTGTATCGGCTCATGTTTGTGCCCGACAATTCCGCGGAGAAGACGCTTGTCGATGCGAGGAAAATGCTTCTGGTGAGGTGACCGTCGGGAGTGATGTGACAAGAGAACCCCTGCACCACGAAGCAGGGATTCCGCATTTTTGTTTGAATGCTGCCAAAGTATCGCGTACATTGATTGCGAATTGTTGCAAGGAATTATGTCCACACTCTTCGATCTCCTCGCCTCCACACCGCTGCTGCTCCTGTTTGTCGTCATCGGACTTGGCTATCTCATAGGCAGCGTACGGCTCGCCGGTTTTTCGTTGGGTCCCGCCGCCGTTTTGTTTACCGGAATTCTCCTCGGCGCACTCGATCCCCGCCTTCGACTTCCTGACATCATTTACGTGCTGGGTCTCATCTTGTTCGTGTACACTATTGGTCTGCAATCAGGTGCGACATTCTTTGGCTCATTTGGCAGACGCCAGCTGCGTGCGAATCTGTTTGCCTTAGGCATGTTGGGAATCGCTGCCGTCTCAACTGTTGTCGCATGGAAAGTTTTCTCTGTGGATGGCGGCATTCTCGTTGGGGTGTTCTGCGGATCACTGACGAACACTCCTGCGCTCGCTGCAAGCGTGGAAACGATCAAGAGCATGATGAGCGCTTCGCCGTCACTGATGCCTGAGGCATCGAATGCTCCTGTAATTGGTTACAGTGTCGCCTATCCCTTCGGAGTAATCGGAGTGTTGGTTGGATTCTACGTGTTCTCGAAGATGAAGTTTGTGCGGCCCCCGGTTATTGCTGAATCAGAAAAGCAAGGTCCGTTGCTTGCGAGAACGTTCCTTGTCACGAACAAGGCCATCATGGGAAAGTCGTCGGGAGAATTACTCTCGAGCATTGAGAAACCGGGATTTGTGTTGAGCCGTCTCAAGCGGAATGCATTGACATCGCTGGTGTACTCGGACACTACATTCGAGCTGAATGACCGTGTTGTTGCAGTTGGCACCGAGGCAGACTTGGAAGAAGCAAAGGAGCTTTTTGGTGAATTTGCCGGCGAGGAAATCCATCAGGAGAAAGATGATCTGGATTTCCGTCGGATTGTAGTTTCGGAAAAACGTGTTGTCGGCAGAAAAATTCGCGATCTGCAATTGCAGGACATGCTCGACGCAACGATCACGCGCATACGCAGGGGCGATGTCGATTTCATCCCGACGGCAGATTCGGTTCTGGAGTATGGCGACCGCGTTCGCGTGCTGACGTGGGTCGGCAACATTGAGCGCCTCACGAAGTACTTTGGTGACTCTGTCAAGACGATCTCCGAAGCAGACTTCTTTCCGGTTTCACTGGGTATAGTCCTCGGGGTTCTTCTGGGTATGGTGCCGATTCCTTTGCCTGGCGGCTCGACGTTCACACTCGGATTTGCAGGGGGGCCTTTGCTCGTGGGTCTCATTCTCGGACGATTGCAAAGAACGGGACCGTTTGTTTGGGGAATGCCGTTCAGCGCAAATCTCACACTACGTCAGATTGGTCTGGTGTTGTTTCTTGCAGGAGTTGGTACGCGCGCCGGCGACGGGTTCGTCAAAACACTTCAGGCGGGTGGTTGGTCGTTTGCGCTGATTGGCGCGGGGGTCACTGTGGTTGTCACGTTCGTTACGCTTGTCCTCGGGACCCGGCTGCTCAGACTTCCGTACCCTGCGGTTATGGGACTCATGTCGGGAATTCAAACGCAACCAGCTTGCCTCGCGTACGCAAATGATCACTCCACCAGCGATGCGCCAAATATCTGGTACGCCACGGTGTACCCGACTGCAATGATCGGCAAAATCTTGCTGGCGCAAGTCTTGGTCCGACTGTTCTTCTAAACCAAATCTGTTGTAAATACTTTATCGCTTAACAGGGGCAAGTTCCGCAAGCATAGGAATCAGCTTCTGCAGAATCTCATTTTTCGGTATAAATCCGACTGAAGGATATTTGGCAGCGTAGTCGCGATGAACCGGGTTCTCGCTGGCGGTAAGAAAGATGAAGTGAGTATCGCGGTTGGAGGGGTCGTTGAGCAGGGCTTGATGCAAGGCGATGCCGTTCATGATCGGCATTTCAATATCGGAGACAATCGCATCGACGCGTGTGGATTCGAGAACGCTGAGTGCTTCTGCGCCGTTGTATGCACCCACTACCCGATACTTGTGCATCGCGAGAATATCCGAAATCAGCGCCACGTACGGGGACTCGTCGTCTACCACAAGAATATTCATCATCGTGTATGTCATTGAGCAGTGGATTCCGAGCGCCTGTGCAAAGGTAGCGAAGCAGAAGGCACAATTCAACGAAAAAGATTTGCGATGTCGTAGCCGAAACAATTTCAGCGAATTGTTTTTCACTCTCTTTTCATCTACATTAGCCGGCATTTTTTATGACGCCACTTCCTTTTCTCAATCTATGGAGATGTATTGAACCTGTTACAAGCGATTGTTCTTGGTATCGTGCAGGGGTTGACCGAATTCCTACCAATTAGCAGTTCTGCCCACCTGACATTGACCGGCAAGTTGTTTGGACTCATCAATGTTGAAACCTCCGAAGCATGGACGGCGTTCATGGCGGTGATGCAAGTTGGTACGCTTGCCGCCGTGGTTGTCTACTTCTATCATGACCTGGTAGTCATGACCAAATCACTGTGGAACGATGTCCGCTCCTACGGCATGTTTGGTGGAATGAGGAATTACTCTTCGCCATCAAGGCTAGCACTGTTCGTCATTCTCGGCACGGTCCCCATGGCGGTTATTGGAGTAGGGTTCAGCAGCGTCATTCACAGCATGTTCACCAAGAGCACAACCGTGATCGCGTCAAGCTTGATCGGTCTTGCCATTCTGCTTTGGATCGCGGAAAAAGTTGCGTCACACAAAAAGACAATCGACAAACTCTCGTTAGCGGATGCGTTGATCATCGGGACTGCGCAAGCGATGGCACTCATTCCGGGCTCGTCGCGCTCCGGGACGACGCTTACTGCCGGGTTGTTCGTCAATCTCACCCGGGAAGCGGCGGCGCGCTTCTCCTTTCTGCTGAGCATTCCTGCTGTAGCTGCGAGCGATCTCTACGAGCTTTCCAAGGTTCATGGTGGTATTGGTGGATTTGGTTTTGCCAACCTTGCGGCTGCAACTGTCGTCTCCGGCATCGTGGGCTACGCGGCGATTGCGTGGCTTCTGAAATTCCTTGCGACCAACACAACAATCAGTTTTGTCATCTACCGGATTGCACTGGGCGTGATGTTGCTTGTGCTTGTGGGACAGGGCATCGTGCAATTCTGATTGCGCTGCGACCTTGACGCGCGGATTCAGAATTCATCCAGCAACTTCACCCGCTGTCACCTCTCTGTGTTATAAAACGCGATTGCTTTTTTGAATCCTCATTCGTGGGTGACCTCTAACACAAGGAAAGCATCGCGCGTTCGCTATTTTGCATTCAGAAGTTTTGCCCACCCTGTTACAGAATCACGGAGAGTATTCATGCTTTGGACGGAATCCAGCGATACCGACGTGTTAACCGAATTTTCGTATCGCGAAGCAAAAGTCGAACATTATCTGGAGCGTGCGCAGGAACTGCTGAAGATGTCGCGGTATGAACCCGCACTCAACGCGTTGCGCACACTGTTCCGCCTGGATCCCCAACAGCACGATGCACTTGAGTTACAGAAGGAAATATCTGCTGAACTCCGCTCGCTCGATACCGCCCGCCCTTTTTCCGGAACCAAGCAACAGCTGAAAATAAGGCGCAACGAACTTGTGATGTTTGTGGATCAAGACGAACGAATGTTGACTGAACTTTCGAGCGAATTGCGACGGTATGGATTCAGGGTCGTCGGTGCAGCAAATTTCGATGAGGCAACGGAGGTTCTCACGAACTTCAAGCCCGATCTTATCCTTTCAGAAGTGAACTTTGAAAACGGTCCGGTGGGCTTCGACCTCTACGTCTGGATTCGAAACAATGCGCAGCTTGCGGCAATTCCTTTCTTCTTTCTCGCAACGTGCGTGACGCGTGAAATGATCATTGCAGGCAAACGAATGGGTGTGGATGAGTTTATCATGAAGCCGCTCGATTCGGAGGTCGTGATTGCCTCCGTGATTAAGTGCCTTGCACAGAAAAAAAAGGCCAGACGTTAGCATCGGCAGAATCACGAGCGTGGAAAGCCAATCTCATCACCGAGATTGGCTTTCTTGCTTTTCCCTGCATGTCTTCTTACCTTTTTTCAGGATTTCCATGCTTAAGGTATGACCGAACTTACCATCAACGAAATTTTCCACAGTATTCAGGGCGAGTCGAGTTACGCGGGCTTGCCGTGCGTATTCGTCCGGCTTGCGTACTGCAATCTCCGCTGCGTGTGGTGCGACACGGAGTATGCCTTCTATGAGGGGAGCACGATGCGCGTTGACGAAATTCATGCGGAGGTTGCAAAGTACAACTGCCGATTGGTCGAAATTACAGGTGGGGAACCGCTCGCTCAGGAAGGCGTTCATGAGCTTATGAAATCCTTGTGCGACGATGGATACGAGGTGCTGCTTGAAACGAGTGGCAGCATCAGCATCGCGCATGTTGACCCGCGGGTACGTCGCATCGTCGATATCAAATGCCCCGGCAGCGGAATGGTGAAACAAAATCTCTGGGACAATATCGATCACCTCAAGCCGACGGACGAAGTGAAGTTTGTTGTAGCCAATAAAGAGGACTTCGACTGGTCGGTTGGCATAATCCGTCAGCACGAACTCGACTCGCGCTGCCCAATTCTCATGTCGCCTGTATTTGGCGATGTTCAACCCGTTGATCTTGCTGCGTGGGTTCTTGAAACCCGTTTGCCTGTTCGCATCCAACTGCAAATGCACAAGTACATCTGGGAACCGGAGACGCGAGGCGTATGAAAGTCAGCCGATTGGCGGTGGTTCTTGTGAGCGGAGGGATGGATAGTTGCGTTACCACTGCAATCGCGGCTCAGGATCATGAACTTGCTCTTCTTCATCTCAACTATGGGCAACGAACTGAACGGCGGGAGTTGCAGGCATTCCATTTGATCGCCGATCACTTCAGTGTGCAGCAACGTCTCGTCATTTCAATAGAGCATCTTGTACGAATAGGCGGGTCGAGCCTCACAGACAGGGCGGTTCCTGTTGCGAGGGCGAACCTGCGTAATACTGAAATTCCGACGTCATATGTTCCGTTTCGAAATGCGAACATGCTTTCCGTTGCGGTAAGCTGGGCGGAAGTTCTCGGTGCCTCGGCAATATTCGTCGGTGCGGTGCAGGAGGATTCATCCGGCTATCCCGACTGCCGAAGAGAATTTTATGACGCGTTTGAAAAAGCGATCGATGCCGGCACCAAACCATCAACATCAATACACATCATCACTCCCATCATCCATCAATCCAAAAAGGATATCGTCCAGCGCGGTGTTGCACTGAGCGCTCCGCTTCATCTCACGTGGTCGTGCTATCGGAATGACGATGTTGCGTGTGGGGAGTGTGACAGTTGCGCGTTGCGCTTGAGAGGATTTCAGCTTGCCGGAGTTGAGGATCCGATTCCGTATGCACAACGACCGGTTTATCTATAACGTTACAGGTTGCATTTTCTCACTCGAACAGGAGAAGTCATGAAACAGTTCAAAGAAAGCATCTACAAACTCGTTCTCGAAACCTCAACCAATCTTCCTCCTGATGTTCGGCGGGCGTTGACACGGACGATGGAAAAAGAGAACCCAAGTACACAAGCAGGACTTGCTCTGCAGACTATCGCTGTGAACATCGACATGGCATGCGACACCCTGGCGCCCATTTGCCAGGATACAGGTATGCCAACGTTTGAAATTCACTGTCCGGTCGGTGCAAATCAGATCGTCATGAAGAATGAGATCAGAGAAGCCATTGCAGAGGCAACAAAAAACGGAAAGCTGCGTCCCAATTCTGTCGACTCATTGAGCGGAAAAAACAGCGGCAACAATCTTGGCGAGGGGACGCCCGTGATTCATTTCGAGCAGTGGGAGAAAGATGACATCGACGTTCGACTTGTGTTGAAAGGCGGAGGGTGCGAGAACAAAAATATTCAGTACTCGTTACCCGCTGAACTGCCAAATCTCGGGCGCGCAGACCGAAGTCTTGAAGGCGTCCGCAAAGCCATCATGCACGCAGTGTGGCAGGCACAGGGACACGGATGCAGCGTTGGTGCACTCGGCGTTGGTATCGGCGGAGACAGGACGTCGGGCTATGCGCTCGCGAAGCAACAACTCTTCCGCACACTCGATGACGTAAACCCGAATCCGGATCTTGCAAAACTTGAGGCGAGAATTCTTGAGGATGCGAACAAGCTCGGCATCGGCACAATGGGGTTCGGCGGCGAGTCGACACTGATTGGTTGCAAGATTGGAGCGGGCAACCGTCTGCCGGCGAGTTTCTTCGTGAGTGTTGCGTATGATTGCTGGGCGTTTCGCAGACTCGGCGTTGTGCTCGATGCATCCACGGGGGCGATCAAACATTGGTTGTACAAGGACGAGACGCCAAGCGTGAAGATGGCGAAGACTTCGGGCTTGCCAGTAACCGGACGCGAAGTGCGTCTCACAACCCCGATCTCGGAAGCACAGATTCGTCAGCTCAAGGTTGGCGACGTCGTGTTGCTGAACGGTCTCCTCCACATGGGACGCGATATGATTCACCATCATCTCATGACACATGATTCGCCGGTGGATTTGAACGGTGGAGTGATTTATCATTGCGGCCCCGTCGCGCTCAAGAAAGACGGCAAGTGGACGATAGGCGCAGCGGGACCGACCACGAGCGGCCGCGAAGAGCCGTATCAGGCCGACATCATCAAGAAGTTTGGCGTCCGGGCTGTTGTGGGAAAAGGCGGCATGGGAGCGAAGACGCTCGCCGGGCTGAAGGAATCGGGGGCTGTTTACCTCAACGCTATTGGCGGTGCTGCCCAGTTCTACACAAAGTGCATTACCGACGTTCAGGGAGTTGATTTCCTTGAAGAGTTCGGCGTTCCCGAAGCAATGTGGCACATTGTGGTGAAAGATTTCCCGGCAATCGTCACGATGGACTCGCACGGCAAGAGTTTGCATGCGGATGTCGAGCAAGCATCGGCGATTGAGTTGAAAAAATTTGCCGAGGTTGCTCGATAAGGAGATTGGAGGCTGACATTGCTCGTCAGCCTGTTGTTTGTAGCGCGATGACAACAAATAGCTCTGTTCTTTGAATTCATAACTTCACAACCATCGAGGAGATCGCCATGCTCAGCAAAACAATTCACGAAGCGTTCGACACACAGATCAAGCATGAACTGGAATCGGCGTACCTGTATTTGTCGATGTCGTCATACTGCAACGCGACAAACTTCACCGGCTTTGGCAAATGGCTGAGGATGCAAGCGCAGGAGGAGTTGGGTCATGCGATGAAACTGTTTGACTACGTTCATCATCGCGGGGGGAGTGCTTCACTCAAGGCGATTGGCGAGCCGAAAGCGACATTCAGCAATCTGCTGGAGTTGTTTGGGCTTGTGCTTGAGGATGAACAGAAGGTCACCAGCCTGATCCACAAGCTCTATGAAATGACGCTGAAGGAGAACGATTACGCGAGTCAGATCGAACTGCAGTGGTTTATTACCGAGCAGGTGGAAGAAGAGCAGACCGCGACCATGATTGTTGAGCAACTCAAAATGATGAGCGACAACAAGGCGATGGTGCTCATGATGGATCGGCAGATGGCAACGCGGAGTTAGGCTAGCCTGCGGGTGGTTTGTGGTGAGAATTCCATCTTAGGTATCGGCTTGCGCCACGGAATATCGTTCGAGGCCTGCGTTTCCGGCAGGCCTCGTTGTTATGCTGCCCTTCGGTCTCAGTACAACTCTACGGACGGAACATTCGGAATCAGGCCTTTGTCGAATCCTTTCAGGAACAATAATTCCAGAGACTGCTTTCCATTCTCTCGCATATCAATCGTCAGGTCGCTCACGTACATCTTCACAAACTTCTCGCCGAGCGTGTAGTCGATGCCGCGACCCCATTGCATCGCGTAAGGAATCGATTCTGCCTGGTGCCGGTAGCCGTACGCAATACTCTCCTTCAAACCCTCTGAAAGTTTTCTCGCCAGCGGCTCCCCCAAATCTCGCCGCACAACATCCAGTCCGAGAGGAAGAGGAAGCCCGTTGGTTTCTTTCTCCCACAATTCCCCAAAGTCAAGAATCTTTTTGTAGCCGAGTGCTTGATAGGTGATTTGTCCTTCGTGTATCAGCAACCCGGCGTCGACGGTTCCGTTGTCCACTGCGTCCATGATCATGTCGAACGGCATGTCGATGTTCCGGATGCCGTCGGTAAAAATCTTGAACAGCAGCGTGGCCGTCGTCAGAGGCCCTGGCGTGCCGACGGTTTTTCCTTTAAGCTCCGCGAGCGATGAATATTTTTTGGAGATGATGACAGGTCCGTAGCCTTCTCCCATGCTCGCGCCGGTTCGCATGATCCAGTACTTGTCGGCGACATATGGAAATGCGTGCGCCGAAATCGCGGTGACTTCAAGTTCGGCCTTCATTGCCCGCTCGTTCAATGATTGAATATCCTCAAGCATATGCTCGATGACAATTCCGTCAAGCTTTACTTTGCCGCTTGCCAAACCGTAAAACATAAATGCATCATCGGGATCGGGACTGTGACCGACTTTGATAATTCGTTCGTTCATTCTTTGTGTTCGAGTATTGGAATTGTGAAAGAAAACCGCAACAATATACTTGAATTGTGATGGACTTACAACGAACGGTGACCGGCCGAAGTGTTGACAAGAAGATCAAGTATTGCTATGTTGTAGCAGCGGAAGAGAGGATTCTATGCAGAAGACGACAAGACATTCCAGGAAACAGGCCAATGGCAACGGCGCGAGAAACACATTCAAACTTCTCACCAAAGAAGAGATTACGCGCATCGCGCGTAAGGCTGCGCGGCTGACCGAGGAGGGTGCGAAATTGTTGGTCATACCCAAGAGCAGGATGAAAATTTCCAAGCCGGATTTTCCGCCAAAGACCAACCTCGAAAAGATCCGCTATGCCGTGGCAGTTGAAAAGGAAGAACGGGAACTCCTGCTGACCTACTACCGTCGTCTCCATGCCAAAGACCGATAATGTTTTCCTCAATTGTCCATTCGATGTTGCTTACGCCCCGCTGTTTCGCGCAATAATCTTCGCTGTGACAAATTGCGGACTGCGCCCGCGTTGCGCGCTCGAAGTGGAAGATTCCGGACAAATCAGAGTTCTCAAAATTTACAAGATCATCGCGGAGTGCAATTTCGGCATTCATGATATTTCGCGAACCTCGCTTGATCCCAAAACGAAGTTGCCACGCTTCAACATGCCATTTGAACTCGGACTATTCCTTGGGGCAAAGACCTTTGGCGACGCAAACCAAACGCGGAAGGTCTCATTGATTCTCGATAAGAAACGTTTCCGCTATCAGAAGTTCATCTCCGACATTGCCGGACAGGATATTCAACCGCACAACGCCGATCCCGAGCAGGCGATCAAGGCAATTCGCAATTGGACCCAGACGGTTGTCCACAAGCAACGCTCGCTGCCCAGTGGCAGAGTGATTGTTGAACGCCACAGGACTTTTTCCAACGCGATCCCCAAATTGTGTGCGAAGGCGGAAATGGACTTCAAGGAACTCACCTACACCGACTACGTGTGGCTTGTGGACACGTGGCTCGAAGCAAACGCGTTGCTTGGGTGAAGCTCACTTCATTTCGTTCCTACATACACCGTGGCAATTCCAAATGTCAGCCGTTCTTCGTTCACGCTGACAAAGCCAACCTTTTGCAGGATCTCCAGAAATTCTGAGCCTTCGGGAAACTTCATCACGCTTTCGGGTAGATAGTCGTACGCTTCGCTGTGCTTCGAGATAAGCTTTCCAACCAGAGGGAGGACTGCACGAAAATAGAAAAAGTACAGTTGCTTGAATGGGAGGGTGTTCGGTTTTGAAAACTCGAGCACGACAATTTTTCCCCCCTTGCGCAGCACCCGGCACATTTCCGATAGGCCCTTTTCGAGATGCTCAAAGTTTCGTGCGCCGAATGCAACGATTGTCGCGTCGAAGGCTCCGTTCTCAAATTGCAAACTCTCGGCTTCTCCTGATTGCAGAGTAATCTCATTGTCGAGATTGCGCTTCTTCAGTTTCGCTCTGCCGAGCTTCAGCATTTCCTCTGCAATGTCGACGCCAACCACCCTCTCCGGTTTCAAACGCATTGTGGCGATCGCAAAGTCGGCTGTTCCGGTTGCGACATCGAGAATGGTTTTGGGCTGAAGTGAAACCAGATGTTCGACCGCCCGGCGTCGCCAGTAAAAGTCTACACCGCCGCTGAGCAAGTGGTTGAGAAGATCGTACCGGTGTGCAATTGAGTCGAAGAGAGAACGAACGTAACGTTTTTCCAAGGGGTGTCTGTGTGTTGTGTTAGTGGGACAAAGATACAAAAAATCAGTCTTACCTCACATCGTTGAAAATCAAGAGAACAATGTCGCCAAAAACCCACGCTCCTCCGGCGGAGGTTTTTTGTTTTCGCCAGAATATTCTTATCGTAGTGCCATGAAACTGCATGTTCAGCTACAGCCTATTGCCAACCGGTCGTACGATGTGACAATCGAGCCGGGAATTATCTCCCGATTGTCGAGGTATGTTGGAAATGCGAAGCAGAGGATTTTCATCGTCACGGATTCGCACGTGGAGCGCCTGTACGGGCGGCGTCTCCACAGACTGTTGTACGACTCGGGCGCCGACCCGCTGCTGCTTTCGTTTCCGGCGGGTGAAGAATCAAAGAACAACAAGGTTGTCAATGCGCTGCATACGCAAGTGTTGAAGAACGGTATTCGTCGCGACAGTCTCATCATCGCGCTCGGTGGCGGGGTTGTGGGAGATGTCGCGGGCTACGTGTCTGCAACCGTTCTGCGAGGCGTGAAGTTCATTCAAGTCCCAACCACATTACTTTCGCAGGTTGACAGCAGCGTGGGGGGCAAAGTTGGCGTCGACCATCCATTGGGCAAGAACCTGATTGGAGCATTTCACCAGCCGTCTGCCGTGTTCATCGATCCGGATCTTTTGAAAACACTTTCCGCGAAGGAATTCAGAAACGGTTTGGCGGAAGTTGTGAAAATCGGTGCCGCACTCGACCGCACTCTTTTCCAATTGTTGGAACGAACCGCTCTGACATTGAGCAAAGACAATTCGAAGGGCTTGACCGAACTCATCAAACGCTCGGTGGAGTTGAAAGCGGCCGTTGTCGGGACAGATGAATTTGAGACGGGAATTCGAAAGACGCTGAACCTCGGCCACACGTTTGGCCATGCGTTGGAATCCGCGCTGAATTTCAGAATCAAACACGGCGAAGCCGTCGCCATCGGGTTGGTTGCCGAATCGGCAATGGCGGTTCAACTCGGCCTTCTTGAAGTGCGACACTTCAACCGCCTTGTTGCGTTGTTGAAGACATTGAAGCTGCCGACGAGGGTTCCTGCCATCAAACACAAGAAAAAGTTTTTTGCTGCTCTCAAAGCAGACAAGAAATCCTCGGGCGGCAGGGTGAAGTTTGTTCTTCTCACCGCAATCGGCTCTTCGATGATTGAAGTTGATGTCCCGTTAACGTTGATCGAACAACAGCTGCGATAATGACGCAATGATCATTGTGTCGATAACCGGCCCGGCGATGAAGGATGCACTCGATCAGGTGAAACGTTCCTCGCGTCATGCCGACATGTTTGAGTTCCGCCTCGACCTGATCAAGGAACCCCCACTTTCATTTCTGCTCTCTTCAACAAGCAAGCCCATCGTTGCCACGTGCAGATCGGCACAAGAGGGGGGCAGCTTTGACGGCAGCGAGCCCGAGCGGATTGAAATTCTTCGGGCAGCTGCAGAACTCGGCGCTGACTTTATTGACATTGAGATGAGTTGCGGAAAGAAAGTCATCGACGGAATCACACATGGCACAAGAACGAAGGTCATTGTTTCATATCATCAGTTTGAAAACAAAGGTATCAACGCCGGAAAAGCCTATGCGAGACTGCGAAGATCGGGTGGTGATGTTCTGAAGTTCGCCTACATGGCATCCGACGCGGCTGATATTCGACATGCGTTTGAGTTTCTCGCATTAGCGCGGCGAGACCGGCAACGAGCCATTGCTATTGCGATGGGAGAATGCGGAGAGCCAAGCCGCATCTTGTATCGAAAGTTCGGAGGCTGGGCAACCTATGCTTCGGCTGAGAATGGACAAAGCGCCGCGCCCGGGCAGATTTCCGGTTCGATGATGAAGACCGTGTATCGCGCCGACAGGCTTACGCGGGGCACCAAAGTATTTGGCGTCGTCGGTAATCCGGTGCGACAGAGCAAGGGGATTTACGTTCACAACCCGCTCTTCCAAAAGGCCGGCAAGAATTCTGTCTACTGCAGATTTGAAGTCCATAACATCGCGGCGTTTGCAAAGCATCTTTTTCCGAAGCTCGGCGGCTTCAGTGTTACGCTTCCGTACAAGCAGTCGGTGATGAAGTACATTGATCATTGCGATGCAACGGCGACGGGAATTGGTGCAGCGAATACCGTGGTGTTTAGGAATGGAAAATCGTTTGCAACAAACACCGATGCAGCCGGCGCCCTTGATGCAATCGAGAAAGCATCGAAGGTTGCGGGGAAGCGCCTGCTTATCCTCGGCGCCGGCGGAGCGGCACGATCAATCGCATATGAAGCCAAAAGACGCGGAGCCCGTGTGCTCATCACGAACCGAACAGAATCGGCGGCAAAGGAACTCGCGAAAGAGTTCGGCATCGAATATATCTCTCGCGCAAATCTTGTGAACAATGATTTCGATATTCTCGTGAATGCGACGCCAGTCGGCATGACGCCGAATGTGAACGAATCTCCGATCGCAAAATCATTGCTGCGAACGAAAGTTGTCTTCGACGCCATTTACAGTCCCCCCGTGACAAGGCTGCTGCGCGACGCCAGAAGTGTCGGGGCAAAGACTGTTCACGGCACGGAAATGTATTTGAATCAGGCCGTGCTCCAGTCCAAACTCTACACAGGCAAGAAGCCAAGCCTCGCGTTGATGCGGCGACTTCTCGGCTGATATTCACACCAACCACCGACGGCAGAAGGCATCTGATGCTGAAACATATTGTGATGTGGAAGTTCAAAGAGTCCACGGCAGGATCATCGAAGGATGAGAATTTGAAGACTGCAAAGGAACTCCTTGATTCGTTGCCCTCCAGAATTCCGGAAATCCGATCGTTCGAGGTCGGGATCGACACGCTGCACACGGATTCATCGCACGATCTTGTGCTATGTTCGGTGTTTGATAATCCGCAGACGCTGGATGTGTATCAGAAGCATCCGGAGCATGTGAAAGTGGTCGGCTTTCTTCGGAAAGTTCATCAGGGAAAAGTTGTCGTTGACTTCGAAGTCTGATTGATGATCAAAGAAATCACCCCCATATCCCGTTCAGTCAATACGCGCATCAGCGTTCCCGGCTCGAAGAGCATCACCAATCGTGCGCTCGTGTGCGCGGCACTCGCGAAGGGTGAGTCCATCATTCGCAACGCATCGGATAGTACCGACACTGCGATGATGGCGAATGGCTTGAATCAGTTGGGCGTTCTCGTTCGCAAGCAAGGTGACACGCTGGTCGTCGATGGAACAGGCGGCAAATTGTTTGCTCCAAAGTTTCCAATTCCGGTTGGCAATGCCGGCACAACGTTGCGTTTCATGCTTTCGCTCGGAGCGCTCGCCGCTGGCAGAACAGTGTTCGAAGGAAGCGACCGGATGGCCGAACGCCCGATCGCGGATTTGATCGACGCGCTGCGTCAACTTGGAGTGCATGCGAGTGCCACGAGCATCATTCCGCGTTTCACTGTCGAAGGTGCATCGTTTGTTGGCGGCAGCGTGAAGTTGAAGGCCGACAAGAGTTCACAGTTTCTTTCCTCGCTGCTGATGGTGTCGCCGTATGCTCAACTGGATGTGACAATTACTGTCGAAAGTCAGCTTTCATCACAGTCATATGTCGAGATGACTATTGAAGTGATGAACGCCTTCGGCGTCGAAGTCCGGCATGTCTCTGGCGATTCGTTCTCGGTTGCAGCGAAGAGAGGTTATCATCCAGCGGAATTCGCAGTTGAACCGGATGCTTCGGGCGCCTCGTATTTCTTCGCGGCTGCAGCAGTACTCGGCGGCGAGGTACTGATCGATGGGATGAGATTGAAGTCTTTGCAGGGCGACGCAAAGTTCGTGTCGGTTCTGGAGCGAATGGGTTGCTCGGTTTCAGAAAGAGAGGAAGGGGTGAGGCTGCTGAGTAACGGTTCATTGCATGGGATTGATGTTGACATGAACTCCATGCCTGACGTCGTACCAACGCTGGCGGTCACTGCGCTGTTTGCAAATTCACCCACAAGAATCCGTAATGTTGCTCATCTCCGGCACAAGGAATCGGACAGACTTGAGGCACTCTACACGGAACTGCAAAAACTCGGTACTCAGGTCTCGGCATTTGATGATGGATTGGAAATCGGCCCCTCTGCTTTACGCGCCGCACAGCTCGATACCTACGACGATCATCGGCTTGCAATGAGCTTTGCCCTGGTCGGGTTGAAAACTCCGGGTGTCCGCATCGAGAATCCTGATTGCGTGAAGAAGTCGTTCCCAAAATTTTGGAGTGAGTGGGAAAAGCTGTATAGCTCTGAGAGATGATGGCGCAACCACACAAAGCCGTCTTGACATTGGAAACGGAACTCGCTACCCTTAACCAGTAGTTCGAGGGAGTTCGTTGCAATGAATGAGAAGATCATCAATATCAATCCGGAAATTCTCGGTGGCACACCCGTTTTTTGGGGAACACGGGTCCCGATCAAAAATCTATTTGATTATCTGGAAACCGGCGAAACAATCGAAGCGTTTCTGGGGGACTTCGATGGGGTAACTCATGAGCAAGTTGTGAAAGTGCTGGAATTGTCTCTCTCACTGATTCGGTCAAGCTCAACAATTGCCAATGCGGATATTGCTTGATGAGTGCATAACCAAAGATCTCCTGAAGCATCTGATTGAGTTTGATGTGCAAACGACGAGGCGCATGGGCTGGGGTGGATTGAATAATGGTGCCTTACTGGCTCAGGCAGCTCGGGCTGGGTTTGATCTTCTATTGACGATTGACAAGAACATTCTCTACCAACAAAGCATCGCTGCTTTTGACCTTTCCCTTGTTGTCTTCGACACGCCATCCAGCAAAATTGAACACCTCGTGCGATTCCTTCCCGAATTCAAACGAAGAGTTCATGAGTTTGAGAAAAGAAGAATGTATTTGATCTCCTTACCGTAATCCGATAAGGAGAATCCATGAACATAGAATCCTTGATCCACTGAAAAGAATCAATCGCATGGCCGGCAATACATTCGGATCACAATTTAGGATAACGACATTCGGCGAGAGTCACGGACGTGCCATCGGTGTGGTAATCGATGGAGTGAAACCGGGTCTCCCGATCGACACGGATGTGATTCAAAAGGAACTCGACCGCAGGCGTCCGGGTCAGGGT
>CAYJNF010000003.1:15076-25911 GCA_964370915.1 uncultured Chitinophagales bacterium | reverse complement strand
GTATTGGGTATGCTCTCTTGCGTTATGCTAGCGATCTCACCGACGTTCGGAATCAGATGATACGATTCCCACAACCCATGGTGTGCTTCAACTACCACGGTAAGTTCGACGGACAGGCATCATCTGTCAGTCGATTCGCGTTGGCAGCGGAAAATTCGGGACGAGAGCGCGGCGAAGATAATCTGCGTTCACATCCGCTCGGTGTCGATTGCCGGATTATTCAAGAGCGACTTGAAATCGCGTGGAGTTACAGTCGGAACCAGTTCAAAGCTGAAACCGTCCGGCATCTTGCTCAAGAATTTCTTGATGATCTCCGGCAATCAGTGGAGAATCTTCGCACGAAACGGCGCGCGGAAGAAGAGGCTCATCACTTTGTTGAGGCCATAGTTGCAAAACCCAGCTACACTTCATGACCAAAAGAACATCCGGGGGCACAAATCCTATGCAGAACATGAAGGACGACAATATCGAGGCAACCTATCCACTCTCGCCGATGCAACAGGGAATGCTGTTCCACGGACTTGCAGAACCCGGTTCGGGCATCTACATCGAGCTGCTCTGGTGCAAGCTCAGTGGCATGCTCGACGTGCCTGCGTTTGTCCATGCATGGCAGAAGGTCGTTGATCGCCACGAGGCATTGCGCACTTCGTTCGTGTGGCGCCGGGTGGAACGGATGCAGCAAGTGCTTCACAAGAACGTTGTCGTTCCCTTCCGGTTCGAAGACTGGCGACAGATGACCCGCGAAGAACAACAACGGCGCTTCGAGCGGTTTCTTGAGGAGGACACGAAGCAAGGATTTGATTTTTCAAGAGCGCCCTTGATGCGGCTGGCCCTTTTCCGTCTTCAGGATGAGTTATACCAGTTTGCCTGGAGTTCTCATCATGTGCTGATGGATGGATGGTCCAATCAGTTGGTGCTCAGAGATGTTGCGGCGCTCTATGATGTGTATCGAAAGCACGAAGAACCGCACCTGGGTCCGGTGTGCCAGTTCCGTGACTATGTCGCGTGGATGCAGCAGCAAAACATTGCCCGCGCACAAACTTACTGGCGCACAGCGCTGTCGGGGTTTACATCGCCCACCCTGCTGATGAAGGACACGCTCTCTCATCAAACCCCGGAACCGAGAAATCAGTATCAAGATGAAATACTGAACCTGCCGGCGGCGCTCACAACAGACATTGCTGCTCTCTCGCGCCAGCATCAAGTCACCATGAACACGATTGTGCAGGGTGCCTGGGCTATCCTGCTCAGCCGACTCAGCCGCGAAGATGACATCGTGTTCGGCGCAACGGGTTCCGGCCGCCCGCCGGAATTGGATGGTGTGGATGAGATTGTTGGACTCTTTGTCAACACACTTCCCGTGAGGGCAACGATCGATCCGTCTGTCCCGGCGTTGACGTTCCTGAAAGACCTCCAGCTTGCACAAAGCGCCTCACGCCAATTCGAATTCACACCGTTGGTGGATATCCAGAACTGGAGCGAAGTTCCTCCCCAAACAAGTCTTTTTGAGACAATTCTGGTGTTTGAGAATTTCCCGGTGGAGTTTTCCCTGGAGGAATCCGGAAAATCTCTCGGCATACAGGATGTCCATCATTCTTCGCACACGAATTATCCGCTCACCGTGGTCATCACGCCGGGGCAGCGACTGTCATTCCACATGATCTTTGACACGGGCGTGTTCCATGTCGAGACAATTCGAGGAATGCTCACTCAACTGCAGACTGTGCTCTCGCAAGTCGTGCGGACTCCTCTCCAGCCGCTCGGGAAAATTTCGCTGCTGGACGAAGGCGAGAAGGCCGAACTTTTGCAGAAATCACGAAATCCGCACCCGGCATCACTTCACCATTCGGAGATGGCATACGATGCGTTTACGCGCGTAGCAACACAACACCCCGACAAGATTGCGCTAATGCATAATGGTAGTCGGCTGACGTACAGAGAAGTGAACGAACGTGCAAATCGCCTTGCTCATTATCTTATCCAGCAAGGTGTACACCCGGAGGAATGTATCGGGTTGTGCCTGACACGATCACCGGAGATGATCATCAGCATGCTCGGTGTTCTGAAGGCAGGATGCGCCTTCGTTCCGCTGGATCCGCTCTATCCCCCAGAGCGGCTGGCGTTCATGTTGGAAGATTCGTCCGTCAAAATCCTGCTGACACAGGAATCACTCCGTTCAAGACTGCCGGCATGCAATTGCCGCATCCTGGGTGTGGAAGACGAAGCTGCGAAGATACGACTCCAGAGTTCTGAGAATCCCCGCGTAGTAATTTCGCCCGAACAGATCGCGTACGTAATCTTCACGTCGGGATCGACGGGACGTCCGAAGGGTGTGCTGCTCCACCACGCGGGTCTGAGCAATCTCCTCGACATGAAGGCGTTGGCCTTCGATCTGAAAGCGGACGAAAATGTTCTCCAGTTCGCGTCATGCAGCTTCGATGCTTCTGTGTCTGAGATCTTCCCAACGCTCGCACACGGATGGTCGCTCTGTCTTGCAGATCAGGATGATTTGATGTCGCCCGAAAAACTGCAGGCGCTGATCCGTGAAAAGAAGATCACATTCATGATCCTCCCTCCCACCATGCTTGCGTGCCTGACGCCCGGGAACCTTCCTTCGCTGAGGATTGTGGTCTCCGCCGGCGAGAGTTGTTCATGGAGTACTGCGGAAACATGGGGACTGCAGAAGAAATTCATGAACGCGTATGGACCGACGGAGGCGACGGTCGCCTCATCGTATTTTTTGTGGTCGGGAAAGGTTGACCCGCCATCAAGCGTCCCTATTGGGATTCCTTTCAAGAATGTGGAGATATATGTCGTCGATTCGTCGTTGAATCTCTGTCCGATTCACGCACCGGGTGAACTGTGCATCGGTGGCATTTCGCTGGCACGCGGATATCTTCATCGACCGGAGTTGACAGCTGAGAAGTTCATACCGAATCCCTTCAGCAACGAGAAAGGAAGTCGTCTGTACAGAACGGGTGATCTCGGTCGGTATCTGCCTGATGGACGCATTGAATACCTCGGAAGAATCGATCATCAGGTAAAGCTGCGCGGCCTGCGTATCGAACTCGGGGAGATCGAGGCGTGCCTCACACAGGATCCTTCGGTGCGGGAAGCAGTCGTGCTCATTGGTCAGGATGTTTCCGGAGAGAAGCAGCTTGTGGGCTACGTCGTTCCACAAGACGGCGTTGATTTTCTTAATGTGGCCGCACTACAGTATGGACTCCGCAGCCGTTTGCCGGAGTACATGATTCCCGCTGTGTTTGTCAAGCTGGACAGCATCCCGCTGAGCGCCAACGGCAAGATCGACCGGAAAGCGATTGCAGCGCTGGAGATGGGACGGGCGAAGGAAGGAAAGAAAGAGAACGTCACGGGCCGTACTCCAACGGAAGAACTCCTCATAAGTATCTGGAGCGGCATTCTCGGGATTCAGACAGTCAACGTCAACGACAACTTTTTCGCACTCGGCGGGCACTCTTTACGCGCGACGCAGCTCATCTCGCGTCTGCGCGATGTGTTCTCGATTGAACTGCCGCTTGCGGCTATCTTTGAGATGCCCGTCTTGAAGGAGTTGGCAAGGCGTATTGACCTTACCCGAAGCGCAGCGGACCGCAGCGTGTTACCACCCATCGAAACAGTCTCGAGGGAACAGGCACTGCCACTCTCATTTGCTCAACAGCGGTTGTGGTTCTTGGATCAACTGCAACCTGATGGGACGTTCTACAACATTCCGGTCGGTCTGCGTCTATCAGGAACGTTGGACGTCGAAGCGTTGGAAAAGAGTTTCCGAAAAGTCATCGATCGGCATGAAGCTCTTCGCACGAGATTCAGAACCAACAATGGCAATCCTGTTCAGGAGATCATGCCGCACGTGAACATTCATTTTCCGCTCACGGAAATTGAGCACTTGAACAAGCCAGAGCGAGAGAAAGAGCTCGACCGGATAACGAGAAAAGAGGCAGAGACGCCGTTCAATCTGACCGAAGGACCACTGTTGCGAGGTCGACTGGTTCGCATGGAGGAAAACGAGCACGTCCTGTTGATGACGATCCATCACATCATCACCGACGGCTGGTCGATGGGTGTATTAGTCGACGAGATCGCGAAGTTATATACGGCATTCCATGCGGGGGCCGAGGTACAATTGGAACCGCTCCCGATCCAGTACGCAGACTACGCCGCGTGGCAAAGGAAATGGCTGCAAGGGAAAGAACTGGATCGGCAACTCATTTTCTGGAAGGATCAACTCAACGCTGTGCCTCCGGCGCTTGAGCTTCCGACCGACCGGTCGCGTCCGCCTGTTCAAACGTTCAACGGTGCAACGCTCTCATTCCAGATGTCAAGAGATTTTTCTGAGGCACTTCAGGATCTGGCAAAAGAAGAAGGGGTCACACTCTTCATGACGTTGCTGGCCGGATTCCAGGTTCTGCTCAATCGCTACAGCCGGCAGGATATCATCGTCGTTGGATCGCCGATTGCAAATCGCACCCGATCCGAAACCGAGCGACTGATTGGTTTCTTTGTGAACACGCTGCTTTTGAAGGGAAGAATCTCTCGCGGCATGACGGTTCGTGAATTGCTCCACCAGGCGCGGGAAACCTGCCTCTCGTCGTACGCTCACCAGGATATTCCGTTTGAAAAGCTTGTAGAGGAGCTGCATCCGGTACGAGATTTGAGTCGGTCGCCGTTGTTCCAGGTGGCGTTCATGCTTCAGAATACACCGGTCAGACCGGCGCAGCTTCCCGGACTCACCATCACGCCCATTGACGTTGCAGCGGAAACGGCCAAGGTTGACCTGACGCTGACAATCGCTGAAACGGCCGATGGTCTCAGAGGATTCATGGAGTACAATGCCGATCTCTTCGACGCAGACACCATCCATCGGATGATAGGAAACTACCAGACGCTTCTTGAATCGATGGTGACCGACCCCGAAGAACGAGTTGAAATGCTGCAGTGCATGGACGATGCCACGCTCGACGACGTCCTTGTTGAGTGGAATTCTTCCTCTCTGCAGTATCCCAACACGATGTGTGCCCATGAGTGGTTCGAATCAGAAGTACGCACGCATCCAGATGAAGTTGCCTTGACGTTTGCAGATGAATCGGTGAATTACGCGACGCTCAACGAACGGGCAAACCAACTTGCCCACCGTCTGAGAAGACACGGCATCGGTCCCGAGTCGCTTGTGGGAATTTGCATGGAACGCTCTCCTGACATGGTGACGAGTATGCTTGCAGTGTGGAAAGCAGGGGGAGCATTTGTTCCTCTTGACCCGTCATATCCGAAAGAGCGACTGGCCTTCATGATTGGAGATGCGAAAGTGTCCGTGCTGCTCACGCAGTATTCGCTGGTCGAACAGCTGGCAAGCGAAGGCACGACATCCATTTGTATCGACACACAATGGAACGACATCGCTCAGGAATCCTCTGACAATCCTGTTCGCTCAACGCTTCCGGAAAATCTCGCATACGTCATTTATACGTCGGGCTCCACGGGCACACCGAAGGGAACATTGCTTCACCATAAGGGATTGTGCAATCTCGCGACCGCGCAGATCCGCTCGTTCAAGCTTGGCGTCGGAAAGCGCGTGCTGCAATTTTCTTCTCTGAGTTTCGACGCATCGGTCTGGGAAACGGTCATGGCATTGTTGAGCGGTGCAACGCTCTGTCTTGTGAAGCGCGACGAGCTGACAACCGGACAAGGATTGCATCAGGCACTGCGAACGAATCGTATAACAACATTAACACTGCCGCCGTCTGTACTCGCTGTCCTACCCGAAGAGCCGCTCCCTGATCTCGAAACCATCATTACCGCCGGCGAACAATGTACCGCAGATCTCGTTCATCGCTGGCGTCAGGGACGCGATTTCGTGAACGCGTATGGACCGACCGAGACAACTGTCTGCGCATCGCTACTGCACGTCGCTAACGACTACGCACAAGGTCCCCCCATTGGTCATGCAATCGCCAATACGCAACTGTATGTCCTGGATCGGGCATTGCAGCCCGCTCCGATTGGCGTGCCGGGCGAGCTTTGTGTTGGAGGTGTGAGTGTTGCACGGGGATACCTGCATCGCCCGGATCTCACAGCGGAGAAGTTTGTTCCGAATCCATTCGGCCGCACCGCAGGCGAGCGTATGTACAGAACCGGCGATCTGTGCCGCTTCAGGAGCGATAGCGCCGTGGAGTTTCTTGGACGGATCGATACGCAAGTGAAGCTCCGGGGATTCCGGATTGAGCTTGGAGAGATCGAGACCGTGCTCGCGTCTCATCCGGCCATTCGCGACGTCGCTGTGCAAATCTACGGCACCGAGAGCAATGCCCGACTTGTGGCCTACGTGGTCACCGCAGCGGGCCTCACGTTTGACGCGGACGAACTGCGATCCTACGGGAAGAAGCGTCTGCCGGAGTATATGCTTCCTGCCCATGTAGTGTTCCTTGCCGCAATGCCATTAACATCGAGCGGAAAAATCGACAAGAAGGCGTTGCCCCCGCCGACCGGCGAACGGGCAGATTCTGGAAAGGAGTATGTCGGACCGCGAAACAGGACTGAGGAAGTTTTAGTGAACATCTTTGCGGCGCTACTCCAAATTGAGCGTGTCGGAATCCATGATGATTTCTTTGAGTTTGGAGGACATTCACTCCTTGCAACGCAGTTTATTTCGCGCGTCAAAGATGAGTTCCGCGTAGATATCCCGCTGCGGGCGCTGTTCGAAAATCCGACTGTCGCGTCGTTAGCCGAACAAGTGAGTGCACTGGAGGGAGTGCAGAGCGAACGCAGAACCATAGCGGCACATCTGGAGAATGTTGAGCAAATGTCGGATGAAGAAGTGAAAGCGTTGCTGGCAACATTGAAATCCAATTCAGCAGAGATCGGATCAATCGGTGAGCGAAATCCTAAATAACATCATAACTCTCTCAGACGAGAAGCGAGAACTGCTTGAGCTATTGCTGAGAAAGCAGGGAATCGACGTGACCCGGTCCGTTATGACGCGTACGAGGCGTGACACCGACACGTTCCCGCTATCGTTTGCGCAGCAGCGTCTCTGGTTTCTCAGCCAACTCGAACCCGACAGTCCGGCGTATAACATCCCGTTGGCGATCCGGATCAAGGGGAAGTGTGATTCCTCGCTCCTCGAACGTGCGTTCCGCGAGATCGTTCAACGACACGAAATTCTTCGCACGCGATTTGCCGTCGTCGGTTCGGAACCTGCACAGATCATACAACCCTCGACGCAGTTCTCACTTCAGAACATTGACCTCACTGCGTACTCCGTTGCTGAACGCGAATTGCGTGCGCACGAGTTCATTGCAACAGAGGCACGGCGACCCTTCGATCTCAGTTGTCTGCCGTTGATGCGAGTGAGCCTGTTTAACATTGACCAGGATGAAAACATCCTTCTCATCGTGATGCACCACATTCTCGCAGATGGCTGGTCAATGGGAGTCCTCGTCAATGAAGTGAGGACGTTATACGAAGCACTCGCTACAGGAAATCCATCGCCTCTTCCTCCACTTCTTGTTCAGTATGCAGATTTTGCAGCCTGGCAGAGACGCTGGCTTACGGGTGAAACTCTGGAAAAGCAGCTTGGATACTGGAAGTCCCGACTGGCAGACGCACCAAGTTTGCTTCCGTTGCCGACCGATCGACCGCGGACTGCAATGCTCAAGAGCAGCGGGAGTCATATCGGATTTGAAATTCCATCAAAGGTATCGGAGAAACTGAAACCACTGTTGCAGCACGAAGGCGTGACGTTGTATATGATACTTCTTGCAGCCTTTAACGTCCTTCTCCATCGTTTCACAGCACAGCAAGACATCTCCGTTGGCACGCCAATCGCCAATCGAAACCGCAAAGAGACCGAAGGACTCATTGGCTTCTTCGTCAACACGCTGGTGATGCGGACTGACCTTTCAGGCAACCCGACATTTCTCGAATTGCTCCACAGGGTCCGTGACTTCGTGTTGGGCGCGTACGATCATCAGGACATCCCGTTCGAGATGTTGGTGGATGAGTTGCATATCCACAGGGATCTCAGCTACACACCGCTTTTCCAGGTTATGTTTGATGTTGTCGAAACATCATCGAAGTCCTCGCAGATGCATGGACTTGAGTTGAGTTTTCCGGAGATTGAAACCGGCGTTGCGAAGTTCGACCTGATGCTTGAAATGTCTGCCAATGCCGGAGTCCTCAAAGGAGAATTTGAATACAACACGGAGCTTTTCGACGAGGCGACTATCGAGCAATTCGCAGAGAGTTTCACAACGTTGCTTGAGGCGATTGTTTCCCGACCATCGCTGCGAATCGGCGATCTTCAGATTATGTCGGATGAAGCGAGCCACAAGATTCTCGTTGAGTGGAACTCCACGGCACATGTTCTTCCTGCTTCCTCTTTGATGGAACTCTTTGAGGCGCAAGTCGGGCGCTCGGCGGATGCGATTGCGGTGCGGCAAGGAGATGTGCAGTTATCCTACCGCGAGTTGAATTCCCGGGCGAATCAACTTGCGCACCATTTGATTCAAGAAGGGGTCGCCCCTGAGAGCATCGTGGGACTCTGTATCGACCGGTCTGTCGGAATGCTGGTCGCCATGTTGGGAATATTGAAAGCGGGTGGAGCCTATTTGCCTCTTGATCCGGCATATCCGGCAGAACGCATTGCGTTTATGTGTTCCGACAGCGGAGTCAAGATCGTTATTGCGGAAGCGCGCAACACACACCTTTTTGCCGACAGCGATGCGAGGATCTTGCTTCTTGACCAACTTCAGGAACACCTCGCCTCATCGGAAGTTTCAAATCCTCTCCATGTCGCTGACGACGACAGCCTTGCCTATGTTATCTACACATCAGGTTCGACCGGAATACCAAAGGGAGTGCTCATTACCCGTCGTTCCGTCATCAACCATAACATGTCTGTGACGAGAGCATTCGGCCTGACCTCCACAGACCACGTGCTGCAATTTGCGTCGCTGAATTTTGACGCTGCTGTCGAAGAAATCCTCCCCACTCTGTTGTGTGGCGCGACATTGGTTCTTCGCAATGCGGATGTCCCATCTAGCACGGAACTCCTCCAGATGGTTCGCAATGAATCGCTGACAGTCCTCGACCTTCCGACCGCATATTGGAGCGAATGGGTGTACGAATTGTCTCAGGCGAACATGGAAGTGCCTGAGTCCGTCCGGCTTGTGATTGTTGGTGGCGAACGGGTTCCGCCGGAACGGTACGCTCAGTGGAAGAAGTCTTGCCGGAATGTGAGATGGCTGAACACGTACGGACCGACTGAGACCACGATCATCTCGACTCTGTATGATGCGACAGGAGATCCGAAAGAACGATGGGATGTGCCTATCGGACATCCGATCTCCAACTCACAGGCGTATGTGCTTGATGAACATCTCAATCATGTTCCCATCGGAGTTGAGGGTGAGTTGTATATAGGCGGAATGGGCATTGCGCGCGGATATCTGAATCGCCCCGCGATCACCGCCGAACGATTTGTTCCTGACCCCTTCGCTGCTACCGCGGGAAGCAGAATGTATCGAACCGGTGATCAGGTGCGTTACTTGCCTGATGGCAATCTTCTTTATGTGGGAAGGCGGGACCAGCAAGTGAAGTTGCGCGGCTTCAGGGTGGAGGTCGGTGAAATAGAAGAAGCGTTGAGCAATTACACGCATGTTCGCGAGGCGGTCGTAGAAGTGAAGGAAGACTCTTCTGGCGAGAAGCGGTTAGTTGCCTTTTGCGTGCCGGCGGGAAAGGACGAGTTGACGCCAACATTGCTGCGTGAGCATCTGAGAACACAGCTTCCCGAGTACATGATTCCGGCAGTGTTCGTCACAACGGAGTCATTGCCGCATACACCCAGTGGAAAGATCGACCGCAAAGCGTTGATTGCGCCGGAACAGAGCACGCTGAGTGAAGCGAGGAACCGACAATTGCCCCGATCTCCAATGGAGGAGATCATCGCGTCAATCTGGAGCGAGCTGCTTCACCTTGAGCGCGTCACTATTAAGGAGAATTTCTTTGAATTGGGCGGACACTCGTTGCTAGCGACACGTCTCGTTTCGCGGATTCGCCAAGTCCTTCACCTCGACCTCCCCTTGCGCGTGATTTTTGAATCGCCGACGGTGGCAGCACTTGCGGCTGTTGTGGAGAAGGCACTTGAGAACCAGTCCGCTGTGGCAGCGCCGCCAATCGTGCCGGTGCCGCGTACCCAAGAGATACCACTCTCGTTCGCGCAGCAACGTTTGTGGTTCCTCGATCAACTGGAGCCGGGTACGGCACAGTACAACATTCCGGCGGGACTTCGTATTAGCGGCATGCTCAATGAAGGACTCCTGATTCTGTGTCTCAATGAGATCGTCCGACGTCATGAGGTACTACGCACGACATTCCAAACCGTTGATGGAACACCGGTCCAAGTAATTGCACCATCGCTGACGCTCGCACTCCGCCACAAGGATTTGACGTCACGCCCAATTGAGACTCGCGAGCAGGAAGCTGAGCGATTGACAAGAGAAGAAGCAACCATACCGTTTTCCCTTTCCGAAGGCCCGCTTGTTCGTGTACTTGTCATCCGACTGGAGGAAGAGACACATTTTCTCGTCTTCACCATCCATCACATTATTTCCGATGGATGGTCGACCAGCGTGTTGATTCGCGAGCTTGCGGCGCTGTATCGCGCATTCTCAAATAATGAACCTTCCCCACTGCCGCCTCTAAAGGTGCAATATGCCGACATAGCGGTCTGGCAGCGCACGTGGTTGCAAGGAGAGGTCCTTGAGAATGAGCTTGAGTATTGGAAGAAAGAGTTGCAGGACGCGCCGTCAAGCCTGCCG
>CAYJNF010000003.1:2125-15066 GCA_964370915.1 uncultured Chitinophagales bacterium | reverse complement strand
GACCGACCGCGCCCCGCCATGCAAACGGAACGAGGGGCAGTCTATCCATTCACGCTCTCCAAGGAGATCGGGAACGCAATAAAGAGGGTGAACAAGCAAGAAGGGGTCACGACATTCATGACATTGCTTGCGGCGTTCCAGACACTTCTGTACCGGTACACGGGGGAGCAAGATATCTGCGTCGGGACACCCATTGCAAACAGAAACAGAGTAGAGACGGAAGGGCTCATTGGTTTCTTCATCAATACGCTGGTGATGAGGGGGGATTTGTCGGGCAACCCGACCTTCAATGCCCTGCTTGCCCGCGTACGCGAGACGGCACTCGGCGCATATGCGCATCAAGATATGCCTTTCGAGAAGGTCGTGGGTACCGTCGCCGCTGATCGAAATATGAGTCACACGCCTCTGTTCCAGGTTATGTTCGTCTTGCAAAACACGCCATATGAACCGCTTGAACTGCCCGGATTGACGATGACTGAGGTGCCTATCGATACAGGGATTGCCTTATTCGACTTAACGCTTGTGATGGAAGAGAGCGCGGAAGGAGTAACGGGAGGCATTGAGTACAACACCGATTTGTTCGACGAATCCACTATCGAGCGGATGAGCCGGCACTTTACAATTCTGCTTGAATCGCTGTTGAACGATCCCACACAAAAAATAGGCTCCGT
Organism: uncultured Chitinophagales bacterium; assembly: GCA_964370915.1. Classification (GTDB taxonomy): domain Bacteria; phylum Bacteroidota; class Ignavibacteria; order UBA10030; family UBA6906; genus CAADGV01. The sequence goes on along the minus strand of CAYJNF010000003.1, from coordinate 14,395 downwards.
CCCAGTGCTCCTGCAGGAGGAGAAGAAGCAACTCTCGGCTGTTAATGCCACTGAAGCTCGCATTCCACAGTGTACTCTCATAACCCTGTTCGAAGAGCAGGTCGGACGGACACCGAATGCAGTCGCGGTGAAGAGTGCATCGCAACAACTGACCTATGCAGAACTGAACCAACGGGCGAATCAGCTCGCACATTACTTGCAGCGGCAGGGAGTCGGGCCGGATATTCCCGTCGGCCTGTGCCTCAACCGCTCACTGGAGATGCTCGTCGGAATGCTCGGCATTCTCAAAGCCGGCGGTGCCTACGTGCCGCTTGATCCGCTCTATCCGCTGGAACGACTCGCCTTCATGTGTGCTGATGCGGGCATCCAACAGCTGGTAACACAACGTGCCCATGCAGGACTCTTCGCAGCAAACGATATCGCGATCATTAGTCTTGATGTGTTGCACAACGACCTCGGTGCCGAGCCGACATTCAATCCTATTTGCATTGCTCAGCCTGAGAATCTCGCGTATATCATCTACACTTCCGGCTCCACGGGGACACCGAAAGGCGTGGAGATAGAGCATCGCTCCGTCATCAATCATAACCTCGCAGCACAACAAGAGTTTGCGCTGACTGCGCGTGATCGCGTGCTGCAATTTGCTTCGCTCAATTTTGACGCCGCAGTAGAAGAGATCTTCCCGACACTCTTCACTGGAGCAACACTGGTATTACGGAGCGAAACAGTACCATCGGGCGATGAACTACTTGCGTTGATCAACGCCGAACAATTGACCGTCCTTGATCTTCCAACCGCGTATTGGAGCGAGTGGCTGTATGAGATGACACTGAGCAAAGTCACGCTGCCCGCATCACTGAGGCTGGTTGTTGTTGGCGGAGAGCGCGTGGCGCCGGAACGGTACGCAGAATGGCAACGCATCGTGCCACAGGTTCGATGGTTGAACACCTACGGCCCAACGGAAACAACCATCATCTCAACATTGTATGAAGGAACACCATCGAAGCTGGCCGATGTACCGATTGGCAGGCCGATTGCCAACACGCAGGCTTATGTGTTGGATGAATTTCTTCAACCGGCTCCGATGGGTGTTGTGGGTGAGTTGTGCACAGGAGGAATGTGCGTGGCACGGGGCTATCATCGAAGACCCGACGCAACTGCCGAACGTTTTGTGCCTGATCCATTCTCAGCATTGCCGGGCGCCCGAATGTACCGCACAGGTGACCAAGTGAAGTACAAAGATGGGATGCTCTACTACATTGGCAGACGGGACCAGCAAGTGAAGGTTCGCGGTTTCCGCGTCGAGGTGGGGGAAGTGGAATCAGTACTGCAGAAGCATCCTCAGATACGAGAAGCGGTGGTGGTGGTAACGGGAACAATCGAGAAACGACTGGTGGGATACTACGTCCCAACGAACGATGTAACAATCAAGCCGGGAGATCTACGAGCATATGTGAGACACGAGTTGCCGGAATACATGGTACCGGCGGTGTTCATACCCGTTGATTCTGTGCCGCGCACCCCCAGCGGCAAAATCGACCGGACGGCACTGCCGGTGCCGCAATCGCAGCGCGAAATTTCAGAAACCGTGCTGCCTCGAACGGAAACAGAGCAGCGTCTCACAGAAATTTGGCAACGAGTCCTCGGCGTGGAAACTGTCGGCACCGGTGACAATTTCTTCGAGCTTGGAGGCGACTCCATTCTGAGTATTCAGGTTATCGCCCGCGCAAATCATATTGGCATCCACCTGACACCGAAGCAACTGTTCCAATCTCCCACGATAGCACAACTTGCTGCAGTGGCGGGAACAGCAGCTGCCATACAAGCGGAACAGGGAGTCGTGACAGGCCCGGTGCCGCTGACACCAATTCAGCGTTGGTTCTTCGAGCAGGATTTTGCAAATCCGCATCACTGGAATCAATCGGTGATGCTCGAGGTGAAGGAACGGCTCGACAGAAATCTTCTTGAGCAGGCAGTACGTCACCTCATGAATCATCACGATGCTCTTCGAATGCGCTTCACAAAAACCGAGAACGGCTGGGAGCAGTACAATTCCGGAGTTGTCGACGCAGTGCCAGTCCACTGGATTGACCTGTCGGCAACGGACAAGAACGAGCGACCTGCAGTACTCGAGCAGCATGCGCATGAATTGCAGAGGAGTCTGGACATTACCCATGGACCGATTATTCGCGTTGGCTACTTCCATGCGGGACCCGGGGACACTGACCGCCTGCTTATCATCATCCACCATCTCGTTGTCGATGGCGTGTCCTGGCGAATTCTGGTTGAAGATCTAGAGACACTTTACACACAATTGAAGGGAGGCAAGCCACTTTCACTTCCGCCCAAGACAACTTCATTCAAAGAGTGGGGGCTGAAGCTGCAGGAGTATGCCACCACAGATCAAATTAGGTTGGAGGCAAAGTTCTGGCAGCGGTTCATATTGGCGCACACGACATCACCCAACGACTCAGAATCTCTCGACGTTGAAGCGTCGGCTGAAGCGGCACACAGCGTATTTGGCAACGAACTGACAGGCCGCCTGATGCACGATCTTACGAACGTATTCAACGTTCGATTTGAAGAGATTCTCGTGGCAGCATTCTTCGTCGGCTACACCCGATGGAGTGGAAAGCGATCTGTATGGATCGATTGGGAAGGTCATGGACGCGACGAAATTCTGGAGAGTGTCGACATGAGCCGGACGATCGGTTGGTTCACCAGAGTGTGTCCGTTGAGACTGAACTTAGGATCTGCAATCACAGCAGGAGATGCTCTTGGGGAAGTAAAAGAACAGATGCGTGCCATCCCAAACGATGGGATCGGGTATGGCCTGCTGCGCTATCTGCAAGATGGTTCGCGCCAACCAATCGATTGGCAGGCATTTCCCAAGCCAAAGATCAGCTTCAACTACCTCGGCCAGTTTGACGCCGCCATTGATCTGTCTTCCCCCTTTGCCATTGCGACGGAAAGCAGGGGAAATGAACGCGGCCCGGATGGAAAGCAAACGCACCAATTGGATGTAACCGCAGTATTGCACGAGGGAAACCTAAACGTCGAAATCGCCTACGGTAGAAGTATATACACACGCGAAAGCATCGAATTGCTTCTAGCTTCTGTAAAGGAGGCCGTTAACCAGATCGTTGCAACTCTTCAAGAACCGGACGCCAAGAAATATTCTCCCTCGGATTTTCCGATGGCTGAATTGGGAAGTGAAGAGTTGGCAAACGTACTTGCGAAGATCACGTTCACTACAACTTAGCAAACGCTTCAAATATGCTACACAGAGAAATCGAAGACATCTATCCACTTTCACCGATGCAGCAAGGGATGCTCTTTCATTCGCTCCTTGCGCCGGATTCCGGGGTATATTCGGAAGTCACCTCTTGTGTGCTTGAGGGGAATTTGCACCCCGACGCATTTGCACGCGCATGGGAGGAAACGGTAAACCGCCACCCGATTCTGCGAACATCGTTTGTCTGGGAGGATGTGGAGAAGCCATTACAGATTGTTCATCGTCGTGTGGCGATGCGTCTAACCCGGGAAGATTGGCGTGCCCTGTCGAAAGATGAGCAATCAGGGCGAGAGGAAGAATTTCTCGAACGCGAGCGCACGCAGGGGTTTGAACTCACCAAACCCCCACTTATGCGTATTGCCTTGATTCAGACAGGAATGGAAGAGTATCGCTTTGTCTGGAGTCATCATCACATTCTTCTCGATGGTTGGTCGCTGCCCCTATTGCTGAAGGAGGTTCTTGAGAGGTACGGTGGTTTGGTCTCTGGCCAAGAGGTGGACCTTGGGCCTGTCCACCCATACAAAGACTTCATTCAATGGCTACGCCTAAAGAGGCAGTCTGGTGGGGAAGAATTTTGGAGAGAGGAGTTGAGGGGTTTTGAGACGGCTACCAAGCTTCCGCTGGCACATAGCGCCGTTGCACCATCCTCCGATGACCATTACCGCGTCGCACGACGACAACTGTCCGAACGCACAACGGCGGCACTTCAGGAACTTGCTCGACAGCATCACCTCACGCTTAACACGATTGTGCAGGGCGCATGGGGACTTCTTCTCGGCCTTTTTTCCGGTGAGGATGACGTGGTGTTTGGGACAACAGTTTCGGGCCGCCCTGCCGAGTTGCCGTTCGCTGAACACATGATCGGATTGTTCATCAATACCGTGCCTGTCCGCGTCAGTATCGACCGAACAATGTGCAGTATCGATTGGCTGGCGAAGCTGCAATTACATCAGACCGAGACACGGCAGTACGAACACATGCCGCTTGTGGACATTCAACGGCTGGCTCCGATTCCACATGATGCGCCATTGTTTGAAACGCTGCTGGTATTCGAAAATTATCCTGTCGAAGAATCAGTCCCCCACCGCTTGACCGCTTTGCAGATCAAAGACGTTCGCAATTCCAGTCGTACTAACTACCCTCTCACCCTTGCTCTGTCGCCAGGCACACAACTTGGCGTGGAGATTGCCTTTGAAGCAAATCGCATTGTGGCTGATTCTGTCGAACACATCATCTCCGGCCTTTTTCAGCTGCTGAAGCAGATCAGTGAACACCCGGACATGCACGTCTCCGGTTTCTCTCTTCTGAATAATGATGAAAGAAAAAACATCATCGAGCAATGGAGCCTTCCGCCACGGTCTTTGCTTCCTGCTAAATCAATACATGAATTGATTGCATACCAAGCAAGGCAAACGCCTCGAGGCGAGGCATTGATATGTGGAGGTGAGCATCTTTCGTACGAGGAGCTGTTATCGCGTTCCAACCGACTCGCGAACTATTTGCAATCACTTGGGGTAAGACGCGAGAGCATAGTCGGCGTCTGTCTAGATCGTTCAAGCCGCTTGATTGTCTCCTTATTGGGTGTGCTCACTTCCGGTGCCGCATATTTGCCGCTGGATGCTTCTCTTCCGCCCGAGAGAATCCACTACATGCTGGATGATTCCCATGCTTCCTTGCTGATCACAAGCAGAGAAATCGCAAGCGATCTTCAGGCAAGAGTTAGGACCTTGTGTGTCGACGAACTCCAGAACGCGATTGAGCGAGAATCTGATGAAGCGCCACTAACCACCCCTTTCCTCGACTCGCTGGCGTATATCATCTACACGTCTGGATCGACGGGAGTTCCAAAGGGAGTTGCGGTCACACATCGGGGTCTTGCTAATCACGCTCGATGGGCAACCAAGAAGTTCGGAATTGGGACCTCGGACCAGATCCTACAATTTCTACCCGTTAATTTTGATGCGGCGGCTGAAGAAATTTTCCCCGCATTGATCGCTGGAGCAACACTTGTTCTTCAGCCGAATCCTTCACGTGTCTCGGGTGGAGAACTAATCCAGGTTTGCAGCGAACACCACATTAGTATTCTTCATTTACCTGTCGCGTTCTGGCACTCCTGCGTTGACGAATTTGCAACAACAGGTGTTTTTCTTCCGGACACCCTTCGCACTTTGATTGTTGGTGGTGAGCCTCCCCTGCCAGACAAATTGCGGCAGTGGCGTTCATTCGCGCACCATTCAACGCAATTCTTTAATGTCTATGGACCTACCGAGACAACAATTACTGTTGCCTCGGAAGAAGTGCTTCCGTCGGATGCGGGGCAGTTGTCAGTCCCGATTGGGAGGCCAATAGACAATGCTCAGATCCTATTGCTCGATAAATGCCTGAACGTTGTTCCAGCCGGGGTCCCCGCCGAGCTTTTCATTGGGGGAATCTCTCTTGCACGCGGGTACATCGGTCGAGCGGATCTGACCGCTGAGAAGTTCATTCCAAATCCGTTTAGCGCAGAATTTGGAGGCCGGATGTACAGGACTGGCGATATCGGGCGATACTTACCCGACGGAAGGATAGAATTCCTCGGACGTATCGACGACCAGGTGAAACTGCGTGGGTTCCGAATCGAGCTGGGTGAAATTGAGGTATACCTCGAACGAAATCCACTGGTGACTGACGCGGCGGTACTTGCGGTACGCGATGAAATAGGCGAAAAGCGCCTGGTGGGATTCATCGTCCCGAAGAACGGTGACATTCCGAATGTCGATACTGCCTCGCTGCAGCAAAACCTACGGCTCCACTTGCCAGAGTACATGATTCCCGGCGTGTTTGTTGTGCTCGACAAAATGCCTCTGACCCCTAGCGGCAAAGTCGATCGCAAAGCGCTCGCCGGAATCGAGATTGGCAGTGACCACACCCGCGAAGAACCACTTGCAGCCCCAAGAACTCCGACAGAAGAACTACTTGCCGGCATTTGGAGCAATATTCTTGGCGTACCCAAAGTGAGTATTGAAGATAATTTCTTCGCACTCGGTGGCCACTCTCTCCGTGCAACGCAGCTTGTCTCACGATTGCGTGACGCTTTCTCGGTGGAACTTCCGCTCGCAGCCGTGTTTGAAACGCCGGTGCTGAAGGATCTGGCTAAGAGACTCGACTCGGCGCGACAAACTGGAGTGCAACAGACTCTACAGCCCATTGAACGCACGTCACGAGACGGAAACCTTCCGCTTTCCTTTGCACAACAGCGGCTATGGTTCCTTGATCAACTACAACCCGGAGGGACATTCTACAATATTCCGATGGGCTTACGTCTGACCGGGAGGCTGGACATCGATGCATTGCAGAAGAGTCTCCAGCACGTCGTTGATCGGCACGAGATCTTGAGGACACGATTCCGTACGCGCGAAGGTTCCCCCATCCAGGAAATTCAAGAACACGTGAGTATGCATCTCCCATTGACCGGGATCCTTCATCTCAATGAGTCCGAGCGGAAGAAAGAACTCGAGCGGCTGACAAACGAGGAGGTCGCGAGGCCTTTCAACCTCGAAGAGGGTCCGCTGATCCGCGCCCAGATGGTTCGAATGAAAGATGACGAACACATCTTGCTGATAACTCTTCACCATATCATTACTGACGGTTGGTCGATGGGAATTCTGGTTGAGGAAATCGCCACGGCGTACGTCGATCAGATTGAAGGACGGGAATCCACTCATGAAGCAATGCCGATTCAGTACGCGGACTACGCTACGTGGCAACGAAACTGGCTGCAGGGCGAACAATTGGACCAACAACTCGCCTACTGGAAAGAACAGCTTCGGGATGCACCACCGGCACTGGAACTTCCGACTGACAGACCACGAGGCGCAACGGCTTCATTCAACGGCGCCACTGAGTATCTGGAACTTAGTCCCGATCTTTCGGAACGGATTGAATCCTTGAGCAAAAAGGAAAGCGCGACGCCGTTCATGACACTGCTCGCCGCTTTCGAGACTCTGCTCCATCGATACACAGGACAAACGGAGATTGTTGTTGGCACGCCCATCGCGGGAAGAAGGCAATCGAGCGTGGAACGCCTCATAGGTTTCTTCGTCAACAATCTTGTTCTAAGGACAAGCTTCACCGAAGCAGACTCATTCAAGAAGCTGGTGCACAGAGTCCGGACGATGACGCTGAATGCCTACGCACATCAGGATGTTCCGTTCGAGAAACTTGTCGAAGAATTTCACCCGGCAAGGAACATGGGTCGTGCGCCGTTGTTCCAGGTGATGTTTGTGTTTCAGAATGTGCCGATCTCGTCGATTGAACTCCCGGAATTGAAGATCGAGAATGTGCAGGTCTCGAACAGCACGGCGAACTTTGAACTCTCGCTGGTTATCCATAACACCCCGGATGGATATGTTGCAGAGATGGAGTACAACACCGACTTGTTCGATGCCGCCACTATCCGTCGGATGCTGGAGCATTACAAATCTCTTATCAAGGCCATCGTTGCCGATCCCACACAGCGAGTCTCGTCAGTGGAATTTCTTGAGCACCAAGAGACCCAGCAACAACTTGTCACGTGGAACAACACGTCCATGCGGTATCCGGCTCATCTCTGCACACACCAGATTTTTGAGCTTCTTGCTGAGAGTCACGCCGGCACCGAAGCCATTGCCTTCCTTGCGGAACTGGGACACGAATCCCCCATTCTCAATCTCAGCTATGCCGACCTCAATCGAAAGGCAAACCAATTGGCAAGGTATCTTCTTGCCTTCGGGTTCGGTCGGGAACACCTCGCCGGGATTTGCATGGAGCGTTCCGTTGATGTGGTCATTGGAATGCTTGCAGCGATGAAAGCCGGAGGCGGATTTGTGCCGCTCGATCCTGCATATCCGCGGGAACGACTTGCGTACATGCTGAAAGACTCCGGCATATCAATTCTCTTGACACACGAAAAGCTGGTTGACCGGTTGCCCATCGCCGACACGCAAAAGGTTGTGTGCGTTGATCGTGATCGTCAGGCGATATCGCAACAGGCCGATACCAATCTGAATGCGGATCTCGCGCCGGGCAATCTCGCATACGTTATCTACACATCCGGTTCCACGGGCAAGCCGAAGGGAACAATGCTCAGTCACGGCGGACTGTGTAATCTTGCCGCAGCACAGAAGAGAGCATTCGATGTTGAAGCAGGAACCCGCATCTTGCAATTCTCATCCCTCAGTTTTGACGCGTCCGTGTGGGAGACGGTAATGGCATTGCTCAATGGCGGTACACTCTGCCTTGCCAGGCAGGAGTTGATAACCGACGTCAGCGTTCTCGACAGCGTGCTACGTTCCTTGCGGGTCAACATCGTCACCTTGCCATCATCGGTCTTGATGGTGATGCGTAACGAAGCGTTGCCGGACCTTCGGACGATTATTGCTGCAGGCGAAAAATGCACGAACGAAATTGTCGAGCGATGGTCATCCGGCAGACGATTCTTCAACGCCTACGGCCCGACTGAAACAACAGTCTGCGCGACAATGCATGAGTGCAAGGAGGCTGCGCCGTTCGGACCACCCATCGGCAGACCGCTTCCCAATTTCGATGTCTATGTTCTCGACGGACAACTGAAGCCAGTGCCTGTTGGAGTACTTGGCGAATTGCATGTTGGTGGGATTGGGCTCGCACGCGGCTATCTTCATCGCCCTGAAATCACCGCCGAAAAATTTGTTCCGCACCCATTCTCGCAGAAAAACGGCGCCCGATTGTACAAGACCGGTGATCTGTGCAGGTATCATCCAGATGGAACCATCGAGTTCGTCGGTAGAATCGATCAACAAGTGAAAGTGCGCGGCTTTAGGATTGAACTTGGGGAAATAGAGAGCGTTGTAACCGAATTTGCCGGAGTCCGGAATGTGGCCGTGGTGGCGCGCGACGCAGCACGCGGAGAAAAGAGTCTTGTCGCGTATGTCGTTGTTGAACCCACAGACAGCAGTGCAAATCATCAGGATAGAATCAATGAGCTGAAGAATTTCCTGCGTACACGAATGCCCGAGTATATGGTCCCGTCGCTCATCATTGAGCTGCAGGAAATGCCGCTGACGCGCAGCGGTAAGATCGATCGTCGTGCGCTTCCGGCTCCTGACCGGGCACTGATCGATGCCGAGCGTGAGTACGTTTCGCCGCGCAACGAGACGGAAGAAACACTCTGCAGCATAGCGGCCTCACTTCTCGATCTTGGCCGTGTCGGTATTGATGACAACTTCTTCGACCTGGGTGGGCACTCGCTTCTTGCCACCCAGTTTGTTTCGCGTTTACGTGAGGAGTTTGCCGTTGACCTGCCGTTAAGAGTGATTTTTGAAAAGCCGACAATTGCAGGCATTGGTGAAGAAATCGAATTACTCAGACAATCGGACAGCAGAGCATCAGTCCAAAAAATCCAACGAGTATCTCGCGACACTGTGCGCGTTAAGCGGTCATCGCTTGAATCCAAGACCACAGAATCAGCACCATAACACACAATTGACCTGCCGGAATCTGGCTTCATGAGAGAAACGACCGGACATAACGGAAGTGAAGAGAGCTTGCCAACGCCTGATGGCAACGACGAGGTATTTGTATTCCCGGCGTCGTTTGGTCAGCAGCGATTGTGGTTCCTCGATCAGTTCGAGCCCGGCAGTCCATACTACAATATTCCGATTGCGTTCCGCTTGTCAGGACGATTCGACATTGACGTTTTCGAACAAACAATCAACGAAATCGTCAGGCGGCACGAAGTGCTGCGGACGGTATTCAAATCGGTTGATGGCAAGCCGATGCAAATTATTCTTCCTGAGATGTTGGTCACTGTTGCGTGCATCGATCTCGAACAATTCCCCTACGAACAACGTGAGCAGGAGCTTCGCACGCTAGCACAGGCGGAAGGTCGTGCACCATTCAATCTTTCGACAGGCCCGCTGTTCCGTGCCCGGGTGATTCGCGTGAGCAGCACCGACCACGTTGCACTGGTTACGATGCACCACATTATTTCCGATGGTTGGTCGATTGGTGTGTTCATCGGTGAGATCTCACGGGTGTATCCCGAGTATGACCGTGGCCGGCCATCGCCGCTTCCGGAATTGGCAATCCAGTATGCCGATTTTGCCGAGTGGCAGCGCTCCTCTCTGCAAGGCGACGTGCTGGAGAAGGAACTTGCATACTGGAAGTCGAATCTCGCCGGAGCTCCCGAGGTTCTCGATCTTCCGACTGATCGTCCGCGGTCGGCTGTGTACACAAACGCCGGCGCCACGGAATCGTTGAAACTTTCCGTGCAGCTCACGCACGATGTTTACCGACTCGCAAGGCAGGAAGGCGTTACGTTGTTCATGCTTCTGCTTGGCGGACTCCAATCGCTGCTGAGCCGGTATTCAGGACAAAAAGACATCTGCATCGGGACACCGATTGCGAATCGAACACAGGGAGAGACCGAAGCGTTGATCGGCCTGTTCATCAACACGATTGTCCTTCGCTCTGATCTTACCGACGATCCGCGGTTTACCGATTTGCTGCAACGCGTGCGTAGAACAACACTCGACGCGTACAGCCATCAGGATCTCCCGTTTGAAATGCTCGTTGACGCATTGCAGCTTGATCGGGATATGAGTCACACGCCCCTCTTTCAAGTGATGTTGATTGTGCAGAATGCGCCTTCCCGCGTTCAACAATTGCCCGGCCTGACCTTGACACCGATTGACGTCGAGTTGGGCACCTCGACGTGCGACCTGACACTTTCGGTCACCGAAGGACTTGATGGCATCAGCATCGATGCCGAGTACAACACTGACTTGTTCGATGCCACGACAATTCAGCGGATGATGAAGCATTATGAACACATCTTGGAAGAGGTTGCTCGTAATCCGCACCATCGTGTGTCCCAAATTCCCATGCTCTCTTCTGAAGAGCGATCAAGGATGCTCGTAGAGTGGAATGATTTCGCGGAACCTCGGCCCGAATCGTGTGTGCATGAGTTGTTTCAACGCGAGGCGCAACAGCAACCGAATGACACCGCAGTCGTTTGCAATGGGCGGCGAATATCGTACTTCGAACTCGATATCGAATCAAATCGACTCGCGTCCGAATTGATCAAGCGAGGCGTTCGTCCCGAGTGTCGTGTTGGGATTTGCATGGAGAAGTCTGTCGAACTTGCCGTCGCAGTGTTGGGAGTGCTCAAGGCTGGAGGAGCGTACGTTCCTATCGATCCCGCATATCCCTCCGAACGGATCGAGTACATGATTACGGATTCTGAAATAAGTGTCTTGCTGACCCAGCAGAGCATCGCGAGTGGCCTCCCTTCATTTGATGGAACGATCGTTCTGCTTGATGAAGGTTGGGATGAACGCATCCACGATGCCGATGTCGTTCCGTCGATAAGCGTCTCTCCCGACAATCTTGCCTACATGATCTACACGTCGGGCACGACCGGCAAAGCCAAAGGAACAATGATCAGCCACCGCAGCCTGGTGAATGCGTATCTCGGATGGGAGAACGCATACACGCTCAGGACTGTGGCTCGATCTCATCTGCAGATGGCGAACGTTGCGTTCGATGTGTTCTCCGGCGATTTTGTGCGCGCACTCTGTTCGGGCGGGAAACTCGTGATGTGTCCGCGGGAGTATCTTGCCGATGCGGAGAAACTGTTCGCACTCATGAACGAAGAGGACGTTACCATTGCGGAATTCGTTCCTGCAGTTCTTCGCAATCTTGTTCGCTACCTGGATGAGACCAAGCAATCGCTTGCGTTCATGCACCTGCTCATTGCCGGATCGGATATCTGGTACGTGAAGGAGTACAAAGAATTTCTCCGGCTGATTCGGTCAGATGCGCGCCTCATCAATTCGTTCGGGCTGACCGAGGCGACCATCGATAGTTCATACTTTGAAGCCGCACATCTCGATCTTCCACCCGAACGACTCGTGCCGATCGGAATACCGTTTCCGAATTCTCATCTCTACATTCTCGATGAGAACTTGCAGCCTTCA
>CAYJNF010000003.1:1828-2115 GCA_964370915.1 uncultured Chitinophagales bacterium | reverse complement strand
GTGCAGATCTAACTGCAGAGAAGTTCGTCCCCCACCCGTTCAGCACGCAACCCGGAGAACGTGTCTATCGCACCGGCGATCTTGGAAGATACTTGCCGAATGGCAACGTGGAATTCCTCGGTCGGATTGACCATCAGGTAAAGGTGCGGGGCTTCCGCATTGAGCTTGGAGAAATTGAAACTGCCTTGTCACTGTCGCCATTCCTGAAAGAAGGCATTGTTATCGTTCGGGAGGAGACGCCCGGTGATAAGCGCTTGATCGGTTACATAGTGCCGAAAGAAAAAGAC
>CAYJNF010000003.1:270-1818 GCA_964370915.1 uncultured Chitinophagales bacterium | reverse complement strand
GGTTCCTGCTGGAAAAGATTCCAGACTACATGGTACCAACAGGGTTCGTGGTCCTCGATGCGCTCCCACTGACGTCCGCGGGTAAAGTTGATCGCAAGGCACTGCCCGCGCCGGATGAGTCGAGTCGTTGCACGCGGGACGAGTTCATTGCTCCACGGACATCAACGGAAGAGACTATTGCCGGAATATGGTCACGTGTGCTGGAGGTGGAACAAATCGGAGTAGAGGATAACTTCTTCCTCGTCGGCGGACATTCGCTTCTGGCAACGCAGGTCATTTCCAGAATGCGGGATACATTTCACCTCGACCTCCCCTTGCGCGTGATTTTTGAATCGCCGACGGTGGCAGCACTTGCGGCTGTTGTGGAGAAGGTACTTGAGAACCAGTCCGCCGTGGCAGCGCCGCCAATCGTGCCGGTGGCGCGCACAGAAGAGATACCGCTCTCGTTTGCGCAGCAACGCCTCTGGTTCCTCGATCAACTGGAGCCAAACAGTCCGTTCTACAATATGCCCGAAGTCTACCGCATCAACGGACCGTTACGCGTCGACATGCTGGAGCGTGCACTGAATGCAGTGGTCGAGCGGCATGAGATTCTCCGCACCGCGATCGTAACCCGCGGTGACCATCCGGTGCAAGAGATTCTTCCCGCACTGCACGTCTCAATTCCCATCGACGATGTCACGCACATGCCGGAAGACCGACGTGAAGCAGAAGCCATGCACATTGTGGAAGCCGAGGCAGGGCGCCCGATTCCGCTCGACCGTGCACCACTGTTCCGCGCAAAAGTCATCCGGCTTGCAGCAAGCGAATGCATCATCGTGGTCATCTTCCACCACATCATCTCCGATGATTGGTCAAGCAACGTGATGATGCGCGATCTCGCAACACTGTATGACGCATTTGTCCGTGGTGAGCATGCCGTGTTACCAGAGTTGCCTATCCAGTACGCCGACTACTCCGTGTGGCAGCGACAATGGCTCACGGGCGATGTGCTGGAGACACAACTCGCCTACTGGCGAACGCAGTTGGCAGACGTCCCCTCTCTGCTGACTCTTCCGACCGATCGTCCCCGTCCGGCAGAACAGACATTCAACGGCTCGTATGTAACTCTCTCAATCCCGCAAGAACTTACTGCCGGCATTCGCGCCCTCGGACGGAGCGAGGGAACAACACTGTTCATGACACTGCTCGCCGCATGGCAAGCACTCCTCGCGCGCTACAGTGGTCAGGACGATATCTGTGTCGGTACGCCGATTGCCAACCGCACCCGCGCCGAGCTGGAAGGATTGGTCGGATTCTTTGTCAACACGCTGGTGCTGCGCGCATCTGTGGCAGACAATCCATCGTTCAATGACATGTTGCACCGCGTACGCGAGACACCGCTCGGCGCATACGCACATCAGGATGTGCCGTTTGAGAAGCTCGTGGATGTTTTGCATGTGGAACGCAACCTGAGTCACTCACCCTTGTTCCAGGTGATGTTCACGCTGCAGCAGCCGCAGCAACAAACGCAGGCGCTGTCCGACATCAGCATCAGCACGGTCGAAG
>CAYJNF010000003.1:0-260 GCA_964370915.1 uncultured Chitinophagales bacterium | reverse complement strand
AGTTTGATCTGACACTCTTTGTGGTGGATGAAGGCGAACGGTTGAGCGGTGCACTGGAGTACAACACCGACCTCTTTGACCACACGACGGTCGAGCGGATGGCAGAACACTTCCGCATGTTGCTCGCGTCGATCGTTGCACAACCCGACGCACCTCTACGAGGTCGTAGACCGCTCAGTACCTTGAACATTCTCTCCGACAAAGAACGCACACAGGTGTTGGTTGACTGGAACGGCAAGACACTCGAACGGGAACCGTGG
>CAYJNF010000002.1:5921-26160 GCA_964370915.1 uncultured Chitinophagales bacterium | reverse complement strand
CTGGGAAGCATCGGGGCACGTCGCAAACTTCACCGACCCGATGGTGGACTGCAAGCAATGCAAAGCGCGCTACCGTGTCGACGTATTACTGGATGAGCTTTCCACAAAGAAGAAGAAAGATGCGCTGCGCGAGTTGTTTCCCACCGACTTCGAAGGACAGCAATCCGATGAGAAAATCGTGAACGAATTTGCGGCGCGGCTGGCGAACCCCGACACGCTGGCACAAGCGCTCAAGCAGGGCATTGTGTGTCCGAACTGTGGCAACAAAGGAACGTTCACGGAAGCCCGGCAGTTCAATCTCATGTTCAAGACTTTTGTCGGGCCGGTGGAAGATGCTGGTAGCGTTGTGTATCTGCGACCGGAGACAGCCCAGGGAATTTTTGTGAACTTCCAGAATGTTGCAACCGCATCGCGGCAAAAGCCGCCGTTTGGTATCGCACAAATCGGCAAAGCGTTCAGAAACGAAATTAACACGAAGAACTTTCTCTTCCGTACGCGCGAGTTCGAGCAAATGGAAATGCAATTCTTCGTCAGGCCGGGAACGGACGTTGAGTGGTTTGAAAAGTGGCGGGCCGAGCGCATGCAATGGTTTGTCACTCTCGGCATGGCAAAAGAAACTTTGCAGTGGCATCAACATGAACCCGATAAGCTTGCACACTACGCCAAAGATGCCTACGATATTGAGTATCGGTTTCCATTCGGGTGGGGAGAGATAGAAGGCGTTCACAACCGGTCGGACTTTGATCTTACACAACACGAAAAATTCTCCGGCAAGTCCATGCAGTATTTCGATCCGGAAACAAAGGAGAAGTACACGCCGTACATAATCGAGACGTCAGCGGGAGCGAGCCGTTCATTCATGGCTTTCCTGGTCAATGCCTACAATGAGGAAGAGGCACCCACTGCCGATGGGAAAACAGAAGTCCGGACGGTATTGAAGTTTCATCCGAAGCTTGCGCCAATGAAGGCAGCAATTTTTCCACTCGTGAACAGGGAAGCTATGCCGGAGATCGCGAAGAAACTGGAAACCGAGTTGCGGCCCCATATGCGTGTGTTCTATGATGACAGCGGCGCGGTGGGCCGACGCTATCGCCGGCAGGATGAAATTGGAACACCCTTCTGCGTGACGGTCGATTCGACAACATTAGAAAATCAGACTGTAACGATACGCGAGCGTGATTCAATGCTGCAAGAGAGGGTTGGCTTGGATCATGTCTTGTCCTTCCTGCAAAAAAGGATTTCCTGAAAGTCAATTCTTGTATCAACCGGTATTTTTCTTATATTTTTAGGTCATCGAAATCAAGCAACCCATTGTATCAGTTTGGAGAAAATGCATGCTGGGAAAAAGATCTGTCTGGGGGTGTATTTCCCTGGTGTTGGCGTTAGGTTCTGTCGAACTAGGTTGTACCAAAGATGAGAACGTGCTCATTTACAACAAAACGAAGCTTGCGGGAGTACGCAACCTGAAAGCATATTCGGCGACAGCAACGGCAATTGGTTTGCGCTGGGATCCATCTTCCGACACTTCCAACGCGGACTTTACACACGTACAGCTTACGATCAAAGACGGCAACTCAATCTATGGTGGCTGGCTCTTTGGGAAGAGCGTCAGGGACACATTGGTAAACGGACTGAATGAAGGAGTTGTGTATACATTTGAGTTTGTCTCCAAGGCGAGCGCAACTTCCCAGGATTATGAGGACGGAACACCCGTTTCCATACAATGGGCGGCGGCGCAACGCCTCAATTTCGAGGTGACATCCCCGCTTGATACGGTCATCAACCTTTTCGAGATTCGCTCCACAACTGGCGGGAGTGGATTGCAGTTTTTTGAATTGGCTCGCAGGGGTCCCGTTGTGTATTCGCCAACGGTTGCCGGGAATGCGCAGAACAAAATCGATGTGCTGCTCGATTCGCTTGTCAACACTCCCAACTCGGTAATCCTCGAGAGTGCTCACAGGAATCCGTACCTCGTGGGGACGGCGCGACGCACACGGTTCTCAACGTTCGATACACTGGCTTCGACGCTAAACGTGGCGCGCGCTACTCCGCCTGATCCATCAACCTATACGCGCGACTTCGTTATCATCGGGCCGGAGCAATTGAACAGCGGGAGAATTTACTACGCTGTAACAAACGATACGAACTATGTGAGAATTCTTGTCCTGCGTGATCCGACAACGAATTCCTTGCTGGGTGGTACGTCGCCGAACCGGCGGGTCGCGATGAGACTTTCGTATCAACTCACACCAAAAGTTCTCTATGCCAAACCTGGAAAGACGAATGATCAGGCAAGGCGTGAAGAGTAGTCGCCGGGTTCGGGGCAGGGCACACCGGCAGTTTGCGAATCGACAAAATCACTAATCACGACGGAGGGTGGGCGCGCGCTCACCCTTTTTACATATGGAATGGAAACCAATATTCAAGAATCAGCACAATGAACTTCGTGCCGGTTGGCAAATTGCATTGTTTCTGCTCTTGTGGGCCACTGCGACAGCGGGAGTTGCGGCTCCGTTTATTTTTCTCAAGAGAACGGACGCCTTTACCCTCTCGCTGGCTTCGCTCGCTGGAGTGCTGATTGCAACATATGTTGCGGTGAAGTTTATCAATCGCAAGCCGTTTTCGGCTGTGGGTCTCGCCCTGAATCGCCACACGATGCGTCAACTCGGGATCGGGTGTCTTGCCGGTTACCTGATGATGACGGGGATTTTTGGAATTGAGTACTTACTCGGGTACGTGACGGTTGTTGCGGTGGAGATCACCCACTTGAAGGCTCTTCAAACTCTTGCCATTGCCTTCGTGTTCTTTTCTGTCGCGGCGATGTATGAAGAAGTCGTGTTCCGCGGCTATCCATTTCAAACGCTCGTGAGAGGGATCGGGTTTGTTCCCTCCATTATTGTTGTGGGGATTTTCTTCAGCGCGGCGCATTTCCGAAATCCGAATGCCAACGCGTTTGGACTGATCAACATCGTTCTCGTCTCCGCTGTATTCTCGCTTGCGTATTGGCGGACTCGAAGCTTGTGGCTTCCGTTTGGAATTCACTTCGCGTGGAACTTCTCGCAGACGACATTGTACGGCTTTCCAACGAGCGGAATCCATTTCTCGCAACGCGAACTCACACGACTGACCCAGTTTGGCCCGGAGTGGCTGACCGGTGGTTCGTTTGGGCCTGAAGGCGGTGCCTTTGCAACACTCATGATTCTTCTCTGCGGCGCGTTCGTTTACTATTCCGAGACGTTGAGACCCTCACCCACCCAGACTACGCTGGAACGAGACGATGAGCATTTGACAGCACAGATCTTTGAGAGGAAAGCGGCATGATTCGTCTGTCCCTCTTCATGCTCATGCTTGCTGCATGTATTCGGGTGCCGGCTCAGGTACTGCCCGATACGGCATTTGATGCAAAGACGAAACGGGGTATCGAATACGTGTACAATCTTGAGTTTGAGAATGCAGACAAAGTCTTCAACGAACTCGTTCAAGCACGGCCGAAGAATCCTGCCGGATATTTCTTTCTCGCGATGGTCGACTGGTGGCGCATTCTCATTGACATCGACAACGAACAATACGACGAACGTTTCTATGATGCGCTCGACCATGTTGTTGATATGTGCGATGACATTCTTGATGAGAATCCGAATGACATCACCGCACTCTTCTTCAAGGGTGGATCAATCGGGTTCAAGGGAAGGCTGAAAGCGCACCGGAGTTCGTGGTTTGATGCAGCCAATGCAGGACGAAAGGCTTTGCCGATCGTCCAGGAGGCATCGGAACTCGATCCAAACAACTATGACATTCTTCTCGGCTCGGGTATCTACAACTACTACGCTGAAGTCATTCCCAACGAGTTTCCGTTTGTCAAACCGTTGCTGCTGTTTGTTCCGCCAGGCGACAAAGCCAAAGGGATTGAGCAAATCAAGATGGCGGCGGAAAAGGGGAAGTACGCCAGCATCGAATCGGCCTACTTCCTGATGCAGATTTACTATCAGTTTGAGCGCGACTATCCCAAGGCGCAGGAGTTGGCGATGAAGCTCAACGCGCGGTTTCCTAACAACATGCTCTTTCACAAGTATCTCGGGCGTTGTTATGTCGTGACCAGCCAGTGGGGCAAAGTGCAGGAGACGTGGCAGGCGATTTTGATTCGATGCCAGAAGAAGCAGCGGGGATACGGAGCCAGCACTGAGCGCGAAGCCGAATATTATCTGGGGGTGCACGACATGACGATGGGTGTATACGAGTCGGCGTTGAAACACTTCTATCGCTGTGACGAGCTGAGCCGGACGTTGGACAAAGATGGCCCGTCCGGATTCATGGTGCTCGGCAATCTCAAGGTCGGTAACATCCAGGACCTTCTTGCGAAGCGCGAACTTGCGTTGGTGCAGTATCAGAAGGTGCTTGACATGAAGGACTACAAAGATTCACACAAGCAAGCTCGACAGTACATCGAGGCTCCCTACAAAAAATAGTCTGCCACGGGTTCATGTTTCTGACGATACTTCTTTACGGTTTGGTCGCGGCCCTTGCTGAAATCCTCGGCGGGTCGTTGGTCGTTCTGCGAAAACAATGGCCGAAGTCGATCCAGGAATACTTGCTCGCACTGAGCGCAGGCTTCATTCTCGCGCTCGTTTTCATCGAGCTTATTCCGGAGGGGCTGGAAACGATTGGCCTTCAGGCGCCGCTGTATATGCTCGCCGGTTATTCTGTGCTGCATTTTTTTGAGCACACGATTGTCGGGCATTTGCATTTCGGCGAGGAAACGCATCACGACGTGATGGTCTCCAAGATAGCCAGCTTCTCGACATTTGCGGGCCTGTTCATTCACGCGTTCTTCGACGGGTTTGCGATCTCGGCCGGGATGCAGTTTGATTTTTCACTTGGCTTGCTGATCTTCTTCGCGGTTCTGTTGCACAAAATTCCGGAAGGCCTCACCATCGCCTCGGTGATGCTTGCGGCCGAGCATCGTCGTCAGACAGCGTTCTTTGCGTCTGCGGCCATCGGGGTTGCCACAATGCTCGGAGTCGTCAGTGTATTCATGCTGGCAAATGTCAGCGCCGAGGTTATTGGCATATCCTTCGCGTTCTCGGCTGGTGTTGCCACGTATGTCGGAGCAAGTGATTTGATTCCGGAAATCAATCACTCAAAGAATCGCATTATTCCGGTGATGGTGTTTGGCGGGATGGCATTGTTCTATCTCAGTAAGATGTTGATCGCACCGCATTCTCACTGATTGGCGCATACAAGAAAAACAAAAAGCCGCGCGAAGCGGCTTTTGTTTTGTTCGGCATGGGGAAAGCTTAGAAGGTCGAACCAATCGTGATGCGGTGCAGGCTGCCGATTGATCCCAGCGACGAGAGTGCGTAGTCGACCTTGTACTCTTGGACAGTAATTCCAATTCCGCCAGAGAATCCGGCGAGTCCGGAGGATGTTCCGGTTTTTAGTTCGATTCGCTGCTCGTTGTTATATCCAATCCGCGCCTGCAGAACCCTGCTCAATGTGAATTCACCGCCAACTGAGAAGGCTCTGAACCGCTTTCCAAAATCCTGAACGTCGTCATTCAGTTTGTGGAAGTTGACATTCAAGAGCAGCGGAAGTCCTTTGGGAACGACCGAAACTCCAACGACCAAATCGAGGGGAAGACTTTCCCTTGTTGACATGTACGAGCTTAACTGAGCTCCCAGATTGCGCATGCTCGCGCCGAGAGTGATTCTGCTGTCGGGAATGTGGTACAGGATTCCCAGATCGGCAGCAAGTCCGGTCGAAGAGCTGCCGGCAATGGAGGAGTAGATGAACTTGGCGTTCGCTCCCCAATAAAAATTTTCTTCAATCATGTTTGAGTAGCCGAGACTGACGGCGAGATCGCTCGCGTTAAATTGGCCAATCGTGTTTCCGAGATCGTCTGTCTCATCGAAGGTGCCGTAGTTCATGTACTGCACACCGACACCAAAGTACCCGAGATCCTGGTACGGTTGGGAATATGACACGTAGCCGGAATTTATGTCGAGCAGGTGTTTGAAGAATCCGAGCGAGCCAGTCGGTTTCTCCAGCGTGCCAAGTCCGGCGGGATTATAGAAAATGCTGGTGACATCATTCATGATTGTGACGTAACTTCCTGCCAGGGCGCCTGCGCGCGCGCTGACATCCGTCCTGAGAAAACCGTACACCGTATTATTTGCTGCAAATGATACGCTCAAACCGAGGGACAATGCGAGGGTGGCTACGATGAGCGAGTGGGATTTCATGAGATTTCTCCTTCACACAAAATGGGATGAACGTCCTGCGGAATTCAACTCCAGTGTCAATCTACAAATTCCACAAAGTACTTGCAATGAATTTGTAGCGGTTGCGTCTCGATGACCATTTGGTTATATTGCGTGCACTGAAATTCAACATTGTGTATTCTCTTTGCAAGAAAGGACGTGGCGGGCATGAAACCCGGAATCCATCCAGAGTATAAGAAGTCCACTGTGACATGCGTTTGCGGAAACACATTCGAAACACGCACAACAATCGGCGATTTGAGGCTTGAAATCTGCTCGAACTGCCATCCGTTTTTCACGGGCCGCCAGAAACTTGTTGACTCGGCAGGCCGTGTCGAGAGGTACAATAAGAAGTACGCAAAGAAGGCAGCAGTGACAGCCTGAGTTGCTGCTCTAATGCAGCGCAATTGATTTTACCATGTGGCGCCCTGGGCGCCACAGTCGTCTCTAAGGCTTACAGTACTGAGCGCGCAGTTTGCACCTTGGCTTGAAGAGAGACATCTCCAGTCATCCCACCTTGCAAGTTCCGCGTTAGTGTGCATGTCTCTGAGACAGAATCCGTAATCAGAACAATGAACGATCTGAAAGACGATCGATGACTGAACAACCACAGAATCCCGAAGTTGTAGAGCCGCGGCGGCGCAATCTGTACGATGGCGTACGCGGAACATCGGTCAAGATTCTCAACCGTGTCGAGCGAACGGATGCATATCTGGACAAGCTTCTCGATGCAGAACTTCGTTCGGGCGATCTGCCCGACATTGACAAGGGACTGCTCACGGAAATTGTTCACGGCGTTCTCCGGTGGCAGAACAAGCTTGATTGGGTGCTGAACGGATTTTCGCACGGCAACTTTGCGAAATCCGAAATCAATGTGAAGAACGCGCTCCGGGTTGGACTGTACCAGATACTGTTTCTTGATCGCATTCCGCATGCAGCCGCAGTGAACGAGGCGGTGGAGTTCATCAAGCGGATTCGCGGCGACAAGCCGGCAGGACTGGTCAACGCGGTTCTTCGCAACATCATTCGCAACATGGAAGGAATTCGCTATCCCGATCCGGCGCAGGATCGGGTGCAGCATCTTTCCGTCATGTTCTCTCATCCCCATTGGATGGTGAAGCGGTGGGTGAATCGCTTCGGCCCGGACGATACCGAGAAGTTCCTGCTTGCCAATAATGAGCGTCCGCCTCTCACTCTTCGCATCAACAAATTGAAGAACGAACCCGGCTCGTTTCTCCGCTATCTCGACCTCCAGCAAATCGCATATCAAGGCTCGAACCATATCGACTATTTCGTGCGCGTGAAGAGTTTTCCCCGTATCGGGCAGAACGAAATGTTTCGCACGGGTGTCTTCACCATTCAGGACGAAAGTGCGGCATTGCCCTCATTGCTTCTTGGTCCACAACCCGGCGAGCGCGTACTGGATCTGTGCGCTGCACCGGGAGGAAAGACGACGCACATCGCCGAACTGATGAAGAATGAAGGAGAGATTACTGCTGTCGACAAGTATGAAGTGAAGCTGAATTTCATCAGGGCGGCGTGTGATCGCCTCGGCTTGCATAACGTAAAGCTTCTAGTCGGTGATGGAGCAACGCTGGAATTGGAACCGTTTGATCGCGTGCTCGTGGATGCGCCATGTTCGGGTCTCGGCGTTCTCACAAAGAAGCCGGACTTGAAATGGAAACGCGATATCGCTGATATTGTCAAGCTGAAAGCGGTGCAAACCGAGATATTGGAGAACGCGTCAAACCTCGTCAAACCCGGCGGCGTACTGGTGTACAGCACCTGCTCAACGGAGCCGGAAGAGAATCATGAGATTGTGCAGGCGTTCCTTGAGAAGCACAACGAATTTCAACTGGAGAATGCAGCGAATTTTGTGAGCAAAGATCTTGTGAGTGCAGAAGGATATGTTGAGACGTTTCCACACAAGCATGGGATGGATGGTTCGTTCGCTGCCCGTATGGTGAAGCGAGGACAACCCTAAATCCAATCGTAAACGGAGAAATCTACCATGGCAAATGTACTGGAGCTTGTCTCGAAAGAACTGCAGCAACTCGAAGAAACCAAAACGTACAAATACGAAGTGCCGCTGCAAGGACCGCAGGACGGCATCGTCCGGGTGAACGGGAAAAAAGTCGTCATGCTTGCGTCAAACAACTATGTCGGATTGTCCAATCATCCGGTTGTGCGCAAGGCGGCGATCAGGGGCATCAAAGAATACGGCTACGGCGTCGCATCCGTGCGATTCATATGCGGAACGCAGGACATTCATTTCAAACTGGAACAAAAGATCTCCCGCTTCCTCGGCACAGAAGATACGATTCTCTTCTCCTCATGCTGGGCAGCCAACGAAGCCTTCTTCGCTTCGCTCACGAATGAAAAACTCGGCTACGAAACATACAAGGATGTTATCTACTCCGATCGGCTGAATCACGCCAGCATCATCGACGGACAACGCCTGTGCAAGCCGGAGACCACCGACCGCAAAATCTACAAACACAATGATGTCGATGATCTCGTTCGACAGCTTGAGGAAGACAAGAATGCCGACTACCGGCTTCGCATGATAGCAACGGACGGCGTCTTCAGCATGGAAGGAGATCTTGCGCATCTCGACAAACTCGTTGAGGTAGCAAAGCAATACAATGCGATTCTCTTCGTCGATGACTCACACGCTGTTGGTGTGTGTGGGAAAACCGGTCGCGGTACGGCCGAAGCGAAAGGCGTGCACGGCAAGATCGACGTGCTGACCGGAACGCTGGGCAAAGCGATTGGCGGCGCAGCCGGCGGATATATCAGCGGAAAGAAAGACTTGATCTCGTTCATGCGACAGAAGGCACGCACATACATCTTCTCAAACTCACTCTCTGCTCCGATCGTGTTTGGCGCAACGGCCGCGTTTGACCTTCTCATGAAGGACAAGTCGATTGTGAAGCGCCTGCACAAGAACACTGCCTATTTCCGCAAGGAGATTGTGAAGCTCGGCTTTACGATTCTGGAAGGTGATCATCCCATTGTTCCCATCATGCTGGGAGAAGCTTCGGTGGCTCAGGACATGAGTCGCGAACTTCTGAAGGCAGGCGTGTACATTAAGGGACTTTGGTTCCCGGTTGTTCCGCGTGGTGAAGCGCGCTTGCGTGCACAGATCTCGGCAGCATTAAGCACAAAGGACATCGACCGTGCGCTTGAAGCCTTTGCCAAAGTTGGCAAGAAGATGAACGTTATTTAGTGTCCGGGCGTTGTAGAGTCAAAGTAATCGAAGGAAGGTTAATCAGAGGAACTATGAAGGCACTATCCGAAGCAAATGTGTTGGACGCGTTGAAAGTGGTGAAGGACCCCGATCTTCATCGCGATATCGTTGCACTGAACTTTGTCAAGAATGTAAAAATCGAGGGGAAGAATCTTCACTTCAACATCGAACTGACGACACCGGCGTGTCCGGTGCGCGACGAGCTGAAGTCGCAGGCGGAGCGGGCGATTCGCAGCTCCATCGATGTTGGCAACGTGACGATTGAGATGACATCGAACGTGATGCGCCACGACAACCAGCAGAAGGAAGCGATCCTGCCGGGTGTGCGAAATACGATCGCCGTTGCCTCGGGTAAAGGCGGCGTAGGCAAGTCGACTGTTGCCGTGAATCTTGCCGTTGCGCTGGCGAAGGACGGAGCAAAAGTTGGGTTGGTGGACGCGGACATTTACGGCCCGAGCATTCCGCTCATGATGGGACTGACGGGTCGTCCACAGGTGAAGGGACAGCGTCTTCAGCCGATGGAGAATTATGGCGTGAAGGTGATGTCGATTGGCTTTCTCGTCGATCCGATGCAAGCCGTTATCTGGCGTGGCCCAATGGCGAGCGGTGCAGTGAAGCAGTTCATGTCCGATGTCGATTGGGGAGAGCTTGATTATCTGGTGATCGATCTTCCGCCGGGAACAGGCGATATTCAGCTCACGCTCGTGCAGACGATTCCGCTCACGGGTTCGGTGATAGTAACAACGCCGCAGGACATTTCGCTCGCCGATGCGCGCAAGGGCTATGCGATGTTTGAGAAGGTGAATGTTCCCGTCTTCGGCATTGTGGAGAATATGAGTCACTATATCTGCTCGCATTGCGGCCAACGCGAAAACATCTTCGACACCGGTGGCGGCAAGCGCGCTGCCGAAGAACTCGGCGTGCCGTTCCTTGGCGATATTCCGATCTTCACATCAATACGCGTTTCCGGTGATACGGGTAAGCCGATTGTTGTCGATGAGAACCACAAGGCGCAGGGTGACATCATTCAGCAGATTGCAAGGAACCTTGCGGCGCAAATCAGCATTCGGAACTCCCAGCAAGCTGCTGCGCCCGCTATTGATATTCAACTCATGTCGTAGTGGAATTGTGTATCGTCACGATCTTGAGAGAAAGAAAACTGCCAAGGCACCAAGGTGAATTTGAAAGAGTACTCGTGGCAATTTTCGCGAACAACGACTTGGCGACTTGGCGGTGTAACAAGGAGTTCTGAAGTGAACGAAATCCCGCAACGCATTGAGCGTGCCTTGGAAATCTGTCGGCCCTATCTTATCGCCGATGGCGGTGATGTGAAGTTCCTCCGCTTCAAACCGGATTCGGGTGTCGTCGAAGTGAAGTGGGAAGGAACCTGTGTAATTTGTCCGATGTCGGTGCTGACTCTTCGCGCCGGCGTTGAGCGGGCGATTATGAGGGCCGTGCCGGAAGTGAAGAGGGTGGAGGCGGTAACAGGGTGAGAGCGAGCTTCCACAATCTCAGAGCATTCAGCGGAGTTAACAATGGCAACCAGAGACATCCGATGGCTCCAGCGATTTGCGAACTACAACAAGGCGCTTGGCCAACTGAAGAAATTCATTGTCAAGGGCGATCTTACCGAGCTTGAACAGCAAGGGTTGATTCAGGCGTTTGAATATACATTCGAGCTGGCTTGGAATGTCATCAAGGACTACTACGAATATCAGGGCGTCACAGACATCCAGGGCAGCAGAGATGCATTTCGTCTGGCGTATAATCGGGGCTTGATTCGGAACGGCGAAACGTGGATGGGAATGATCGAAAGCCGGGGAAAGACCTCGCACACCTACAACGAGGAAATAGCCGATGAGATCGCCCAGGCGACCGTTGACTCATACTATGGTCTCTTTGTAGAATTGCAGAAGAAGCTGGAAACTATTCAGGGTGAGACGCAATGATGTTTGGGCTCACGGACCAAGTCATTAAACGTATCGCTCAAGTCTTTGACGACTTCGCGGAGGTTGAAGAGGCTCTTCTGTACGGCTCTCGCGCCCAAGGAAACTATCGCCCCGGCTCAGATATTGATCTTACCCTCAGTGGCGAAAGCCTCGATCTCACTTTGCTGAACCAAATCACCTTGCGACTGGACGATCTACTCCTTCCCTACACGTTTGACATTTCCATTTATCAACACATCAAAGACAAAGACCTGCTCGACCATATTGCGCGAGTTGGCGTGTGCTTCTATAAGCGGAATAAGACGCATGGGCGCGAGGCCATAACATAGACAGGGGAAACCGCCCTGCAATTTCGTGCAAGCAGAGGAGAGGCCGTAACGGGGTGTGCCTGCTCGTTCAGAAACTCTTCGATTCCCACAACTTCCCATCCCGAATTTCAATTACTCTCGCATTCATCTTCCTTACCAACTCCTGATTGTGCGTCGCCATGATCACGGCAGTGCCGCGCGTGTTGATGCCTTTAAGGAGCTGAAGAATATCGAGTGACGTTGCGGGATCGAGATTTCCGGTCGGCTCGTCGGCGAGAAGGAATGTCGGATTGTTGACGAGCGCCCGTGCGATGACAACCCGCTGCTGCTCGCCCCCCGAAAGCTCATGCGCCATCTTGTTACGCTGATGACTCAAACCAACATCGGCAAGCGCGCGCAATACACTCTTCTTGATGTCCTTTGCCGGAGTTCCCGTGACGTGAAGCGTGAACGCAACATTGTCGTACACACTTCTGTCTTCCAGGAGCCGGTAATCCTGAAAAATAATCCCAAGCATGCGCCGCAAATACGGCTTCTCGTTCTTCTGGATCGTTTCCGAGTTGTACTTCCCGACAATCACATTTCCTTTTGACGGCTGCACATCCATATACACCAGCCGGAGCAATGTGCTCTTGCCGCTTCCTGTTTGTCCGACGAGAAACACAAATTCGCCGGGATTGATTTGCACACTCACATCCTCGAGGACGTTGTGGCCGTTGAACGATGCTGTGACGTTATTAAGTTGAATCATGGTTCATCATGGAAGATATGCTGAGTAGCAAAGCTGCCAATTTGGATATTCCCGAAATCGACAAAAGAGAAGTCACGAACGCCTGGTTGTTACTGTCCTAGGAAACAAGCCCGCGGTTCGTCGCGACTTCCGCTGCAAGCCGAATCGCTTCGATCATACTGCCGGGATTTGCCAATCCCTTGCCTGCAATGTCAAACGCAGTTCCGTGGTCGGGCGATGTGCGCACGATGTTCAGTCCAACAGAAATATTCACTCCCTGACCGAACGATGTCATCTTCAACGGAATCAAACCCTGATCGTGATACATTGACACAATCGCATCGTACATTCCCTGCTTGTATTTTCCGAAAAAAGAATCGGCGGGGAAAGGTCCGTCGATCTTGAGTCCCTTTCTCCTGAATTCACCGATCACAGGTCCCACGATGTCAATGTCCTCACGCCCAATGTCGCCCCCTTCGCTCGCATGCGGGTTGAGCGCAAGGACTGCAATCTTCGGTGAACGAATTCTCCAATCCGTTTTCAACGCATTGTAGATGATCCCAATCTTCTTCCTCATCAACGAAGCAGTAATCTGTCTGGCGACGCTCTTGACGGGAATATGAATTGTCACCAACCCGACGCGCATTGTCTTCGAAACGAGCATCATTGCGACGTTCGGCGAGTTGGAGAGATGCTGCACCATTTCCGTCTGACCCGGAAAGTCAACGCCCGCGAGATGCATCGACTTCTTGGAAACCGGCGCAGTAACCATCGCGTGAACATTGCCTCGTTTGATCATCTGCACTGTGCGCGCGATTGCCATTGCAGCTTCCCTGCCCGCTGCAGCCGATATGCGTCCGGGCGAAATCTTGCGCGTACCACGCGTGCTGGTTTGGATAACTGGAACAGCAGTTGAGTTCAGATCGGAAAGCTTCTCATCCTGCAGTTGTTCCAACTGGATTCGAATCCCCAGCTTCTTCGCGTAGAACGCGAAAACATCCATCGGGCCAACAAGCACCGGGCGACAGACGCTGCGGACGGTTGTCCAGGTAACGCTTTTAAGCGCGACTTCAGGTCCGATGCCATTGAAGTCGCCAACCGTGATCGCGATGATCGGCCTGTGGGCGCGCGAAGGCATCAGAGTGTCTGCGTTGATACGAGAAGATAGTTGCCTGATTTCGATCGATCGGCAAACAGGAATTTCTTGTTCTGTTTTTCGTACGTCCACACTTCCTTATAGCCTTCATTCGGATCGAGTGTTCGTTCTGTTTTGGACGGAGGGCCGTACAGAATGTAGATGCGCCCACGGTCCGATTTGTACCCGTCGGCAGCCTTCATGGAACTGAATGACCGCAACGCGTGGTCAACCCGGCGATAGTATTCGACCATCATCTCATTGAAATTCGTATTAGGCGTTGGATCCTTCTTCTCCCAGAATTCTTCAAGATGTTTCAAGCGTGTTTCCTTTGAGCCGCTTTGCAGGGAATCAAGCTCGTCTTCACTCGTAATGTGTCGCAGCGCCTCGAGTGCAAAATCGACATCCCGCAGCGAAGAAGGCATATCGGGCCACACCATGCGGAATCGATGTTCAAGAGTTGACTCGAGTTTTCCCTGCTTGATCTTGAGCGTGATGGTGAATGGCCGCAACGGCCACTTCTCTGCATCGAGAGGCAGGAGGAACGCTCCCGCCGTTTCGCGATACGAAGAAGAAAGTTTGTAGCCCGGTGGAGCCGCTTCGGCGTCAACGGTCAGAAATCCCTCGGGGAGCAATTCTACACGATCGACGGTGTCGGTCGCGAAGACTTCGGAATCTTTCTGGAAAACTTCCCGAAGAGAAATGGAATACTCAACCCTGATCGGTTCGCGTGTCAGGTGCTCAGAAAACAATTGCACATACAGGGAGGCGTCCGCGCCGTACAGAATATTTCCGCCAAACGTCAACGGAGAAATGGTCCTCGCGGAGTTGCCTACGGGCATTACGAAGAGCGGGCTTGAGGTCTGCAATTTGTTGCCGGAGAATTGTTGCGCGACAACCTTGCGATTGCGATCGAGGAACTTGCGCTCTGATTCGAGATCGTTAATCTCAAACGTGATGGAATATTCCCCCGGCGGAACCATGAACGAAGCAATTCCCTCGTGCCATCTCTTTGGAGTGGGAACGTTCTCCGTCGACTCTTCACCAATTTCGAAGCGATCAATCTTCCGCGCTTTGGACACGCCATCCTTGTCGAGAAGTTCCAGGTACACCTCGCCCCGCCGGACGAACGCGTGGGGGAATGATGCGTCGGTGTTCCTGACCGTCACGAAAAACTGATTGTCCACACGGTAGGGAATATCGATGCGCGAACGTGTCGAATCCGTTCCGACAAGATTGACGGCTTCATAATAGAAGAACGGCATTTCATCGGGCTGCATCGATTGCGTTGAGGGCATGGATTGTTGCGCACGTCCTGAAACGGACATCAAGCCTGCCGTCAGCAGAATAAGAACTCTCCTCATACTTCTCCTCCGTCTATAGTGATGCGTTGTCCTGCCAGTGACATAGAAAATCAACGAGAAGCCGTACCCCAACGCCCGACGCTCCGCGCGGGACATAGTCGAGCGGCTCGTTCAGGGTTGCGGTGCCGGCAATATCCAGATGCACCCATTTGTAGTCGCCGATGAATTGCTTGAGAAAGAACGCGGCGGTGATAGCGCCCGCTGGTCTGCCGCCGGAATTCTTCACGTCGGCAACGTCGCTTTTGTTTTGCTTCTCGTATTCTTCAAACATCGGAAGCTGCCACACGCGCTCGTATGTCCGCTCGCCGGACTCTTTCAGTTTTTCCATGACCGCTTGATTGTTGCCCATCATTCCTGTTGCATGATGTCCGAGACCAACCACAACGTGGCCCGTGAGCGTTGCCAGGTCGATGACGAGATCAGGCTTCAGCCGCGATGCATATGACAGCGCGTCTGCGAGAATCAGTCGGCCTTCAGCATCAGTATTATCCACTTCGGACGTCTTGCCATTTAGATGCGTGACGATGTCACCGGGTTTCATTGCCCGGCCACCGAGAAGATTTTCAACTGCAGGCACAAGCCCAACGACGTTGAGAGGCAGTTTGAGCGTGGCTATGGCCTGCATTACGGCAATAACTACAGCAGCGCCCGACATGTCCATTTTCATTTCGGACATGCCTGCGGCCGGTTTGATGGAGATTCCGCCGGCATCAAACGTCACACCTTTACCAACAAGGACAATTGTGGGAGACGATCGTTTCCCCTTTTTGTGCTCCATGATGATGAACCGCGGCGGACGATCACTTCCTTTCGCAACCGCCAGCACGCCACCCATCTTCAATTGCGTGATCTTCTTTTCATCAAACACCTTCACGGCAAAGTGGCTCTTGCGTCCTGCTGCCTTTGCTTGCTGTGAAAGAGTTTCAGGATAAATCTCGTTCGGCGGGGCATTGGCGAGATCGCGTGCAAGCCAAGCGGCTTCAGAAGTTACCCGGGCGTATGCAACGCCCTTCCTGATTTGTCGCTCGCGTGCGGCATCGTTGGTGAACACGGAAATTTCTTTCAACGACGAGTTCTTCGATTTGTCGGTGGTCACGTACTTACGATATTTGTACAGACTCAGTGCGGCGGCTTCCGCCAGGGCAACGCCTGTCAGTTCAGGATTACCACTGAGGTCTGAAGGAGGGTTTTGGGGGAATGGCTCAAACAAAGCAAGTGACGTTGCTTTCATTCCGTTTGCAGACTTCGCAGCAGTTGCAGCACCACGCCGGAGTTTTTCAAACGTCAGCGTTTCCGACATTCCCAAACCAACAAGAAGAAGTTTGGATTTCATCTCTGCCGGGAAGAGCATCTGGGTCTCCTGAAACTTTCCCTGAAACGTACCGGACTTCAACGCAAGGGTAATACTCCCGAACGAGTTCGTGAGGTTCCGAACGTGTTCCTTGAAGAGTTTTTTGTCTTCAAGAACAAAAACCGTAACAACGTCTGCAGTTGTCGTTGCCGGAGAACCGGATGCGGATCGTAGAGTTACCATTGAACATGTTCCTAAGAAACGTACTTGCTTGCCGCCTGTAACACTTGAGTTCGAATGTCGGCGAGAGAGCAATTGTGCAGCCGTGCCCCGGCAGCGTTCTTGTGGCCGTTGCCCCCGAATTCTTTTGCCAGTTCATTGATGGGAATATCACCCTTGGAGCGAAAGCTCATCTTCACGCCGTCATGCAACTCAAGGAAAAAGATTCCTGCAACCACCCCCGCAACGTTCATCGGGTAGATGGTAAAGTTGTCGGTTTCGACTTCCGTTGTTCCGGTTCGCTTCAGGTTATCCTGCGTGATAGTGATGTGAGCGAGTTTTCCGTTGAATTCGGTTTTCAGACTCGCCAGCGCATCGCCGAGTAGTTGAATGCCCCCTGCCGACCATTGCTCGTACACCTGATGATAGATTTGAACCGGGTCAGCCCCGCATTCAATCAGATGAGCGATAATGCGATGAGTCTCGGCATCGACACGCGGAAAGCGGAACGAGCCGGTGTCGGTCATGATTGCGCAGTAGAGCGCCTGTGCGATAAGGGGGGAGATGCTGTTGCCGTCGAGTTGCAACAACAGGCGGTAGATAATTTCGCCTGTTGATGTCGCGTCGTCGTCGATGATGTAGTGCTGTGCAAACGGCTGCGGATCGAGATGATGATCGATGCAGATCTTTCTCGCGCTGCTCTTAAGAACGTGCGGTTCCATTGACCGGAGCCTGTCGGTGTGGTTCGTGTCCAGCACGACGATGACATCCGTGCCGACCAGAGTCTGTGCGTCTTCTGCTTCGACGAACTGCTTGATGCGCTTGTTGGGATCGAGAAAGCGATAGAAGTCGGGTGTTGCGCTGTGATTCAGAATTGCGACTTGCTTGCCGCGACTCGCGAGCCATTCAGCAAGGGCGACTTCGGAGCCAAGTCCATCGCCGTCGGGATTGACGTGCGTGGTGAGAACGAATGAATTGCATTCCTGAAGAACGTGTACAATTGATTCGATTGCCTGAGTCATCAAGTGATTTGAGTTGTGTTTTCTCCACAAATATAGAGAAAGAGCGGACAACTAGAAAGACATAATGCCGCTGTTGTGATGAGAACACCCAGAGACGTAGGAAGGTCCAAAAACCTGGAAGTCGTGAGTGTCCTGCGCTACAGCGACTCTTTTCCCTTCAGCAGGATACAAAAGCAAAGCCCTCGCTCATCGCAAGGGCCTTTTTTCAAAAGTTGGATGTCAGAAATCAGAAATCCCAAATCTCACTGTATCATCCACGTCTCATCGCCATCCAACAGCTTCTGCAAGTCGCCTACGCCTTTCTTGGATTTCATCTTGGCGATTTGTTGATCGAGCTGATCTTCGTAGCTCGGCCTGTCGATCGAAAGGAACACGCCCATCGGTCGCGGCAACTCGGGATTGTGAATCATGTTGGCGAGAATAAACGCGAGTGTCGAGTCGTTCTCGTTGTGCACGAGCATATCGTTCACGGAGTACTTTCCGTCGGCAAGGCTGACTGCTTCGGGCGTAAACCCGTTGAGTCGAATACCCTTTGTTTGCTTCGCAAACAGGAGTGGTTTGCCGTGCTCGAGGTACACAACGTTTTCATCGCGGGTTTCTTTTTCCGTGTACTGGAAGAACGCTCCGTCGTTGAATACGCTGCAGTTCTGGTAGATCTCGACAAACGCCGAACCGTGATGCTTTTCGGCGCGACGGACCATTTCCTGCAGGTGTTTCGGATCGCGGTCCATTGTACGTGCGACGAACGTTGCGCTTGCTCCCATGGCCAATGAGACCGGCACGAACGGGTAGTCGATCACGCCGTACGGCGTGGATTTGGTGATCTGCCCGAGTTCCGAGGTGGGAGAGAATTGCCCCTTCGTCAACCCGTAGATCTGGTTGTTGAACAGAATGACTTTGATGTTCAGGTTTCGGCGCAGCATATGAATCATGTGGTTGCCACCGATACTCAGTCCGTCGCCGTCGCCTGTTGCGACCCACACGTCGAGTTCGGGATTGGCAATCTTGACGCCCGATGCAATTGCCGGAGCGCGGCCGTGAATGCCATGAATGCCATAGACGTCAACGTAGTAGGGGAGCCGGCTTGAGCAACCGATGCCGGAGATGGCAACGATCTTCTCTTTTGGACGGCCGAACTCGGGGAACACGCGCTGCATTTGCGCGAGAATCGAGTAGTCGCCGCATCCCGGACACCAGCGGACATCCTGATCGGATTGGAAATCTTTGATGGTCAGCTTGACCGGTGGTTGTTCTGGTGTAAGTGTTTCAGGCATTGTTGACTCCCAGTATTTCATAAATCTTGTCTTCAACTTCTTCCGCACGAAGCGGCAATCCTTTGATCACGTTAAAGCCAACTGCAGGCACAAGGTACTTTGCCCGAATCAGTTTGATGAGCTGTCCGTTGTTGATTTCGGGAATCAGCACATTCTTGAACTTGTACAGAATCTCTCCGAGGTTTTTCGGGAACGGATGGAGATAGCGGATGTGCACATGAGAGACCAAATGCCCCTTTGCCCTGACCTCGCCGATTGCCGCCTTCATTGTTCCGTAGGTTCCGCCCCAGCTTACCACAAGGAGATTGCCTTCGGGCTCTCCCTCAATCGTCTGCAGTGGAATGTCATCGACGATACGGTCGATCTTTTCCGCACGCAACTTGATCATGAAATCGTGGTTATCCGGCTCGTAGCAAATGTCGCCGGTAATGTGTTGTTTCTCCAGTCCGCCGATGCGATGTTCCAATCCGGGAGTACCCGGAATAGCCCACGGGCGTGCAAGAGTTTTCTCGTCACGGGAATAGGGCATGAAGTTGGCAGGGTCCTTGGCAAACGTCACCGGAATCTCTTTGAGCTCGGAAACCTTTGGCACTTTCCACGGTTCCGCGCCATTTCCGAGATACCCATCCGTCAGACAAATCACCGGAGTCATATACTTGATAGCGAGACGCGATGCTTCGTATGCTGTATCGAAGCAGTCCGCGGGTGTTGATGCTGCAATCACACAGAGAGGCGCCTCACCGTTCCTCCCGAGGACGGCTTGAAGAAGATCGGCCTGCTCGGTTTTTGTAGGAAGTCCGGTACTCGGTCCGCCGCGTTGCACGTTCACAATAACAAGGGGAAGTTCAAGCATTACCGCGAGACCGATTGCTTCGGTCTTGAGTGCCATGCCCGGACCGCTCGTGGTTGTGACGCCAAGTGCGCCGGCGTACGAGGCACCAATGGCGGAGCAGACGGCCGCTATTTCATCTTCAGCCTGAAATGTCTTCACGTCATAATTCTTCAATTTTGAAAGCTCGTGCAGGATATCGCTGGCAGGCGTAATCGGATAGCTGCCGAGGAACAGATTCAGCCCGGCTTTCTTGGCAGCCGCAACAAGTCCAAGTGCCGTTGCGACGTTGCCCATAATGCTGCGATATTTTCCCGCAGGGAGCTTTGCCGGTTTCACCTCATAGCGAGTCGTGAAGATCTCGACCGTGTCGCCGTAATTGTAGCCAGCCTTGAGCACGCGCAGGTTTGCCTCGGCAACTTGGGCATCCTTCTCGCCGAATTTTTCTTCGATGAATCTCTCCGAAACGTCGAGCTGACGGTTGTACATCCAATACATCAGGCCAAGCGCAAAGAAGTTCTTCGACTTCTCGACAAACTTGGGCGAGAGGTTCATGTCGGCAATCGCGCTCGCCGTCATTTTGCTGATTGGAATCCGGTAGACCTGAAAGC
>CAYJNF010000002.1:0-5911 GCA_964370915.1 uncultured Chitinophagales bacterium | reverse complement strand
ATCCGTCTTCGAGCGGGTTGCTTGTGATGTGTGCGAGCTTGAAATTCTTGTCGTTGAACGAATCTTCGTTCACGATGATGGTTCCGCCTTCGCGCAGAATCTTCACGTTGGTAACCAACGCCGCGGGATTCATCGCGACGAGAACGTCGCACGAGTCGCCGGGTGTGAGAATATCGCGGCTGCCGAAGCGGACTTGAAATCCGCTAACGCCGTATTTGGTGCCCGCGGGAGCGCGAATCTCTGCGGGGTAATCGGGCAGCGTGCTCAGGTCGTTGCCGAGCACGGCCGCGGTGTTGGTGAACTGCGTGCCGGTCAGCTGCATACCGTCGCCAGAGTCACCCGCAAAGCGTATTGTTACATCTTCCAGGGTTTTAATTGGTCGTTCCATACCTCAACTCAAAATGGTGAAAAAAATGTTCGGACAAAAAAAAGATCGAATCTTCCCGCTCAATGGGAGTTCGATCGATGTATATGTCAAACTGTTCATAATTCCAACAATCACTGTAAACAAGGTAGGCTGTTTGGGGAGGAAAAGCAAGCTTCTGATTCTCAAACTCTTATTCGGATTATTCCTTCCAGTGCCAGAGGGACAAAAAAGCAGCGAATGCAAATGTATGTTGCCGGCGCGTATCTCCGCAAACCAGAACGGCCATGTTCTCTCGGGCGTGACAATTTTGCACCGTCTTTCGTGAAATGTCGGCCCACCGGCGGGTTCGCTGCGTCAACACTGCATTGTCGCTGGCCATTCACCGTAACAGCAATAGCTTTCTCGTCTGTACAACGCCGCCGGATTCAAGGCGGTACAGATAAACGCCAGATGCATGCCCCGTCGCATCCCACTGCATGGAATACGACCCAGGCTTCTTCACCTCATGCACCAACGTCGCGACTTCCCGACCGAGGATATCATACAGTTTCAATGACGTGAATCCTGAAACCTGCCCGCCTGCCGGCGAGGCAGGAATCGTGAAGGGGATGTGCGTTGCCGGATTGAACGGGTTCGGATAGTTTTGTTCAAGACGAACTTCGTTCGCGACGTCATTCGGCCCTCGTGTTGCGGTCAAGCCTTCTGCGACTCTAAGCAGCCAGATATCATGGACGCCAGCGCCGTAGGAGAGCGTATGCCCGGCCACGATGTAGCCGCCGTCCGATGTTTGGTCGACGGAGTAGGCAACGTCAGAGGCGCTACCACCGTATGTGCTGGTCCACACCTGATTGCCGTTCATGTCTGTTTTGACGAGCCAGACATCGTCACCGCCTGATCCAAACGAAAGTGTGTAGCCTGCAACAATGTATCCGCCGTCAGAGGTTTGTTGCACCGAGTTGCCATAATCTCTTCCGGTTCCTCCGAATGTTTTTGTCCATTCGGCATTCCCCGCGCTATCGGTTTTGATGAGCAGCATATCGTCCAGCCCGGCACCAGACGATGACGTGTATCCGGTGAGAACAAATCCACCGTCTCGTGTCTGCTCAACGCAAAGTCCGCGGTCAACGTCTGTTCCCCCGAATGTTTTGTTCCAGACCTCGTTTCCAAAACTATCGGCTTTGACGAGCCAAACATTGCCTACCGCACCCGGACCGTATGAGTACGTCCAGCCGGTAATGATGTATCCTCCGTCGCGCGTCTGCTGAACGGATCGGGCGCCATCGGAGCCGAAGCCGCCCAGCGCCTTCCTCCATACCTCTGAGCCTGCGCCGTTCGTTTTCAGAAGCCACACATCTCTGCTTCCCGCGCCGAATGATGAGGTTGCGCCTGCCGCTATGAATCCGCCGTCTCGTGTTTGTTGAACAGAGTACGCCTCATCGTCCTGCGCGCCGCCGAACGCGTACAACCACGCCACGTTTCCGATGGTATCAGCCTTCATGAGCAGCATGTCGGTTCCGCCTGCGGTGTTGGATTTGGTGTATCCCGCGATAACATAGCCGCCATCGGTGGTTTGCTGAACCGCATACCCTTCGTCATCCGCGTTCCCGCCGAATGCGTTGCTCCATTGGCCGCCGCCTGATTGATTCGTCTTGACAAGCCATACGTTGCGACCGCTCATGCTTCCGAATGATCGCGTGTATCCCGCGATAACATAGCCGCCATCTCGTGTCTGCTGAACGGAATAGCCAACATCGATATTGCTTCCCCCAAATGTTCTCGTCCAGAGCGTGTCAGGTGGTTGCGCTCTAACATTCTCGTTGATTCCGCATGAAGCGAGAAGGAGAATTGCTCGGAGAAGAATGGTTGAGCGAAAAGGATTTCTCCTGAGCAGGCTTGCTGCTGGTTGAATGGTTGTGGACATTGCATCAATTCCTATGTGTCTTTTGCTTCGGTTGCCAAATGCTCGACTGTAAATCAGCATAGAACATGACGGGTCTGCTCAAGGAGTGTGGCAGCAAAACAAAAACGCCCACACACTGTTCCGTATGTGGGCGTTAACCCTTCGACTTGCAAAGAGCGCTCAGGGTGACGGTGTCGGCTCACCCTTCGACTCACAAAGAGTGTTCCGACCTGCATGAAGGCACGGCGCTCAGGGCGACAGGTGTGCTACTCCCGTACAACCCACACTTTCACTTTGCCCGTGACGTTCTGGTGTAGCTTCACGTTCACGGTGTAGATGCCGAGTGCTTTGATTGGCTCTTCAAGATCGATGATGCGCTTATCGATGGTGAAGCCCTGTTCTTTCAGTGAGTCGGCGATCATTTGCGAGGTGACCGAACCGAACAGCTTCTCATCTTCTCCCACTTTCATCTGAAGCGTGATGGAAACTTTTTCGAGATCGGCGGCGAGCTTCTCATTCGCCTTCAGCTCCTTGGAATGGCGACGCTCTGCCTGCTTCTTCTCTTCCTCCAGTGCCGACACGGCTCCCTTGGTTGCGGGATACGCGACATTGCGCGGAAAAAGGTAGTTGCGGGCATAGCCATCTTTCACTTCCACAACATCGCCGATGGTGCCGAGCTTCTCATGTTCTTTGCGTAGAATGACTTTCATGGCTTTCTCCTTATCGAACAGCGTCGGAAACGAACGGTAACAGCGCAAGGTGCCGGGCGCGCTTGATTGCGCTAACGAGCTGACGCTGGTGTTTCGCGCAGGTTCCCGTAATGCGTTTGGGAATGATCTTACCCTGCTCGGTTGTGAAGCGTTGCAGCCGCTTCTCATCCTTGTAGTCGATGTAATTTTCCTTGGCGTCGCAGAACCGGCAGGTGCGCTTCTTGCGAGGCATCTGTCCTTCTTTGTCACGACGCGGTTTGCGTGGTGAGTTAAACATGGTATTCTCCTCTGGCAATCATTGGAATGATATACTATTTCTTTTCGGCTGACTCGGTGAACAGCGGCTCGCGGGGTTGAACCGGAGCAGCC
The DNA here is from genome assembly GCA_964370915.1 of uncultured Chitinophagales bacterium. Lineage (GTDB taxonomy): Bacteria > Bacteroidota > Ignavibacteria > UBA10030 > UBA6906 > CAADGV01. The sequence continues at coordinate 2,565 of CAYJNF010000002.1, read as the reverse complement.
ACCTCAACTGCCGGTGGCGGTGCTGCTGCAGCTTTCTTTGCCGCAATCGCTTTTGAGTCAAGCACGATTGTGAGATAGCGGAGAATCATTTCATCGAGCTGATACGAGCGTTCGAGCAAGGCGATCGACGATGACGGAGCGGTAAACTCGAAGTTTACATAGAAACCGTTCGTCTTCTTGTTGATTGCATACGCCAGACGCTTGCGACCCCATTTGTTCAGAGCTGTAATGTTGCCGCCGTTCTTCGTTATCGTCTCGGAAATACGCGTGACGACACTCTCGACCTGCGCATCATCCAGCGACGCGTTGATGATAACGGTTGATTCGTACGTATGTTGCACGTCCATTATTTCACCTCCCTTTGGACTTTCTAATGGTCCACCTTCGGTGGACCGTTGTTTAGAGTTGACCCTTCAATAATCATCAGGCGATGAATTGAAGAGTAGAGCGGTACCGGTTGGTACCATGCCTATGTTATTCACAAGAGGTCAGAAGTCAGAGGTCAGAACCACAAGCCTCAACCTTCAACCTCACGTCTTTGCATTAAATTTCGTCATTGTCCGCCCGATTCCCGAACGAACAAATTCTTTCACTGCTTCTGCTGCCGTGCCAACCATCTCCGTGACAGCTTCTCTTTCGTCATCATCAAAAGGGGAGAGGACGAAATCTGCCATCTCACTCTTTCCCGGCATTGTCGGCTTCTTGATGCCGCATCGGATGCGGGCGAACTCATCGGTGTTCAGTTCATAAATGATCGACCGCAACCCGTTATGCCCGCCGTCGCTTCCTTTTGATCGAACCCGAATCATGCCAAGCTCAAATGCGAAATCGTCAACGACGACGATGAGATTCGAAATCGGAACCAAGAACCTCTCCAGCACATCCCGCACAGCTTCGCCACTATTGTTCATGTATGTCAGCGGCTTCACGAAAACTGCTGACTTCCCACTCATCTCAGCCCTGCTAATCAGATAGTCTCCCTGTCCCGGTCGCCACACACACTTGAATTGTGCACTTAACGTTTCGACGACCATGAAGCCAATATTGTGTCTCGTCTTCATGTACTCCGAGCCAGGATTTCCCAGCCCAACTACAGTGATCGGAGAGTCGCTCTGATCGTCCACTCGTTGTGACTACCTGCTTACCGTCAGCCTGACTTCTTCTTTTCTTCCTTTGCACCGGGAGCGGCAGCTTTTGCACCAGGAGCTGCGGCACCTTCAGCGCCTTCTTCAGGTTTCTTGCCCTTACCAACAACCTCAGGTTCCTTCGGAGCCTCGGTTGCTGCAACTGCCGTTGCCTCGACTGCTTCCTTCTGAACAGTTGGTGGCACAACCGCCACGACCGAATCTTCCAGGTTCTCAAGAATTGTCACGTTGGGCACTGTCAAATCCTTCACGTGCACCGACTTGTTAATGGCAAGGGTCGCCACATTGATTTCAATTTTTCCGGGAATGTTCTTCGGCAGGCAGGAGACCTTCACCTTATGCATGATGTGCTGCAACAAGCCGCCTTCGCGAACGCCAATCGGGGTTCCACCGACCAACACCACCGGCACTTCGAGTGTAATCTCCTCGTCTTCGCGCAAACCCTGAAGATCGAAATGTATTGCGCGATCCGAAATAGGATCAAACTGCACGTCGCGAAGAATTGCCTTCTTTGTCATGTTCCCGACACGCAAGTCAATCACGTGCGTTTCCGATGTGTAGATAAGCGGATCAAGGCTCAGCTTCGGCACTTGAAGGGGAATGTTCTCCTCGCCGTGTGCATAGTACACTCCGGGAATTTTTCCTTCCCACCGAATTCGCTTCGACTTCTTGCCCGTGACTTCACGGACTTCTGCATTCATTACGATTTCCGACATGACTTCCTCTTCAAATACTTAGTTGATAGTTACACTCTTGTCTTCATTGGTTCATCAACTCTTGTCAACATCGAACAAACTGCTGATGGACATGTGTTTGAACGTGCGCTTGATGGCTTCTGCGAACAACTGTGCGATACTTTCCATTTCGATCTTCGGCGATGATGATTTCACCGGCAGCGTGTCCGTCACGACAATCTTCTTCAGGTTGCACTTGTTGATACGCTCGATTGCAAGTCCCGAAAGAACCGGATGCGTTGCCGCTGCGTAGACATCCTTTGCTCCTGCCTTATGCAGCGCTTCGACTGCATTCACCAATGTTCCGGCTGTGTCTACCAGGTCATCGACGATCAGCAGGTTCTTGTCTTTGACATCGCCGATGATGTTCATGACCTCGGCAACATTCTGTTTCGGCCGCCGCTTGTCGATCACCACGAGATCTGCTTCCAGCCGTTTGGCGTACGCCCTCGCCATTTTGATTCCGCCGACATCGGGCGATGCCACCGCCAGGTTCGGAATTGCCTGATCCTTGAAGTGTTTCACAAGGACTGCCGACGAGTACAGGTGGTCGACCGGTATGTCAAAGAATCCCTGAATCTGTGGTGCGTGCAGGTCCATGGTGATCACACGATCAGCGCCCGCTTCCGTTATCAGATTCGCAATCAGCTTTGCCGTGATCGAGACACGGGGCTGATCTTTTCGAT
>CAYJNF010000001.1:32496-43023 GCA_964370915.1 uncultured Chitinophagales bacterium | reverse complement strand
GTTACGGCCAAGCTCGTTCTTTTCTTTTGAGTAGAAGATGTCCTGACCGAGCGGCGCGAGATAGAGAATGGTGAAGCGAACAGCGTCTGCTCCGTATTCGGCAATCAAATCCATTGGCTCCGGCGAGTTGCCCAGCGACTTCGACATCTTGCGGCCTTTGTCGTCGCGTACGAGGCTTGTGAAGTAAACATCCTTGAACGGAATATTCTTTTTCGGATCGTTGGTAGCGGTGAAACTGGGTCCGAACTGCAATCCTGCCATGATCATGCGCGCAACCCAGAAGAAGATAATATCGGGTGCGGTGACGAGCGTGCTTGTAGGGTAGAAGTACGCAAGATCCTTTGCTGTTCCGCGCTGCTCCTGTTGTGGCCAGTCGTGAACGGAGAACGGCCACAGCCACGAGGAAAACCATGTGTCGAGCACATCTTCGTCCTGCCTGAGATTGGTGCTGCCGCAGTGCGGGCATTTCTCCGGAGTTGTACGGCTCACGATTGGCTGTTTGCATTCCAACGTACAATGGTCATCGCCAACACAGTACCACACCGGAATTCGATGCCCCCACCAAAGCTGACGCGAGATGCACCAGTCGCGAATGTTTGTCATCCAATGCTCATAGACCTTTGTCCACCGATCGGGGTAGAAGGTTATGGTTCCATCCATCACCACGTTCAACGCAGGTTCGGCCAGTGGCTTCATTTTCACGAACCACTGATCGGAAAGATATGGTTCGATGATTGTATCGCACCGATAGCAACGCCCGATGTTGTTTGTGTAGTCATCGATCTTGTCGATCAGGTGTTGCGCTTCAAGATCGGCGAGCACAAGCTTCCGTGCATCATGACGATCCATGCCCCGGTATTTTTTCGGCGCGCTGTCATTCAGCGTAGCAGAGATGTCGAAGATATTTATCTGTGGGAGATTGTGTCGCTGCCCAACCCAATAATCATTAGGATCATGCGCCGGAGTGATTTTGACCATTCCTGTGCCGAAGGATGAGTCCACGTAGTCATCGGCAATGATCGGGATCTCCCGGCCGGTCAGCGGGAGGTGCACCATCTTGCCGACCAGATGTTTGTAGCGTTCGTCGCCGGGATTGACCGCAACTGCCGTATCGCCAAGGAGTGTCTCGGGTCGTGTCGTCGCAACGACTGCAAAATCTGAAGTTCCTTCGATCGGATACTTGATGTAGTAGATCTTCCCTTGTTGTTCGGAATAATTCACTTCATCATCGCTGATGGCCGTATGGTCTCTGGGGCACCAATTAACGATGTACTTGCCGCGATAGATCAGACCAGCTTCGAACATGCGCACAAAAACTTCTCTCACAGCCGCCGAGAGACTCTCATCCATAGTGAAGCGTTCGCGTTCCCAGTCACATGAGCAACCGAGTGTGCGCAACTGCTTGATGATCACTCCGCCATATTGTTCCTTCCACTCCCATACACGCTCAACAAATTTCTCACGACCAAGATCGTGGCGTGTCTTACCTTCCTTCTTCAACGACCTTTCGACAACGTTTTGCGTTGCAATTCCGGCGTGGTCCATCCCCGGAATCCAACAGGCCTCGAAGCCCCGCATGCGTTTGTAACGGATAAACGCGTCCTGGAGTGTGTTGTTAAGAATGTGTCCCATGTGCAGCACGCCCGTGACATTCGGCGGGGGAATGACAATGGTGTACGATTCCTTCGCAGGATTCACGTGTGCGTGGAAGAGGTTATTCTCTTCCCAGAATTTGTACCAGCGTGCTTCAACTTCGTTGGGAGAATAAACTTTAGCCAATGACGATGCTGACTCGGACAATGCAAAACTCCAGAGAAAAATGAGATGAAAAGGTGAGATGCTTTAACGGACTGTGAATGCGCGTTCGACGTTGGTTGTGTTTCCCATTCTATCCTTAACGACTATTCTGAGTTTGTGGGAACCACGATGAAGCGGTTCGGAAAACCGGTATGCAACGCGACGATGCTCACCATCGATTTCAGGAATCACAAATTCATCATCAATGTAGAGCTTTAGCTCTTTATATTCAACGCCGCTTCTGCTGTCACTCACCCGGAACGAAATGGATTGAGGCCGGGACGCGCTTCCCGGGAGTGTCAGCTGCGAAACACGAGGTGGTTGTGCGTCAACTCTGATAGCAATCTCGCCAAGCGTGCGACGCAGTCGTGTTCGGAAATAGTTTTGTCCGGAGTCTGTTGCAACCAATCTCCATCCCGATATTCTGCTTCGAAAGTACAAGCCTTGCTTGGGTTGCGTGATAGGCTTTCGCAACGTGAGATCGATTCCGCGATTCAGGACAGCGTTTCGTGGGCGGAGTGCGTACGCGACGTTGTTGTCTCCATCGTCAAGTGTGCTCACTTCAAGAAACATTGTCTTGAATACTGAACCGGGTTCGGTCGCAAGCTGGAGATTCTCGTTGTCAAATGCGAATGTCTTCTTCTGGTCCGGCACAATCGGCGTGACTGTAAAGGTATCTGTTACAACGTGAACGGTGCCATTGACCACGCATTCGGCGATCGCTGTCCGCTTTCCTGCGAACGATTCACTCGGGCGAAACGATACGGTGTAGGAGTTGTAGTCAAGAGGCTGGGCCGCAAGCCTGCGCGTTGTGGTGCCTTCGATTACCGCAATGGAAGGAACGGAAGTAAACTCTTCTTCTGTTCGGATGTGAATCGTGACGGCATCGTCGCCTATCGTGTGCAGCAATTGCGGCACAGTTCTGGAGTTTAGACGGCTTGCCGGGAAAACGAACTGAGGAGCCGAAGGCGACCCGTGCTGGTTCTTTGCGACAATCCGAAGGATGTCATGTGGCGGCACAATCGATGTCAGGTCGAGCAGATAAGGTGAGTTGCCTGCAACGGCATGTGTTGCATGGAGTCGCCAGCCGCTTCTTGAGTTGCGAAATGCGAACAAGGATATTTGAACTTCTGCAACCTGCGAACCAAATGCTGGTGTAATCTTGAGGGCGTTGCTGTGTGAAAGGACGCCAAACTCCGCCGGACGCGAGAAGACCATCGATCCCGTCACTTCCGTCGCATTCATCCAATAATCCGAAGTGACGATTTTGAACGAGTGCACTCCTTCCGCAAAACGAGAGGATTCTATGACTCCTGCGTTGTTGGTTTTTGGAGAATAGATGCGAAGTGGGTTTTGAATCGTCGTGTATAAGCGCTCGAAACGGCCGTTCTCTTCCTCCATGAGATCATGGTCGTAATACAATCCGACCTGGTGATCGTCTTCGGATGGAGCGCGATTGAGTTTGACGGTGTAGATCAATGAATCGTCGATGAACAACTGATGACTGTAAATGCCGTTCTTGAATCGCGAGCCGTTGATTCGGTCACGAACATCGACGGAAATTCCCATTGATCCTGAGACGTAGACGATTTCCCGCAACGGGATGTGCGTTTGAATCGGGTTTGCGATTTGAACGATCCGCGTAGCAGGAAGTCCATCGATGAGAGATTGATCACCTATTGGCGTGAAGGCGATCTTCTGAATTCGTGGAATCGAATCGTCCCGGATGACGAATTGGCGGCAGAGAAACGGATTAACAAAATCCTTGTTCTCATCCCGAATCTCGAAATGTAAATGGGGCGAGCCTGTTCCGCTCTCTCCCGTGTACGCGATTACGTCTCCCTTCTTGACAGGGAAATCGTTGGGACCACATTCAACGAGGATGGGAAATTTTTCGACCTGAAGTTGTTCCGCTCGCACGCGAGCGTTGATTGGTTCATTGAAGCTTTTGAGATGAGCGTAGGTCGTATAGTAGCCGTCGGCGTGCCGCAGCCAAAGCATTTTGCCGTAGCCCGTCGGGCCGACAACGATTCGTGAAACGTATCCATCACGAGAAGCGAAGACTCGAAACCCCGTCTCATCGCCGGTGCTAATGTCGATGCCGCCATGGAAATGCGAGCGCCTGTACTCGGCAAACACGGAGGAGATCAATCGGCCGGCATCTGTCGGCCAGATGTAGTCATCAAGATTCGTTCGTATGGAATCTTCGCCGGACGCTCGTTGGTTCGTGAAGAACGGAGTTCCTTTACGGAACGGGAGTGATTGTGCGGTAAGTGAATGTTGAAGGATGCATACAAGAAATGCAATACCAACGCCCCCGAGCGCCTGTCTCCCCATCGATCCCCTCGCGTTGCTATGCCTGCTGACTCAATTGTGGAACGGGTTCGCCAGGCGTCATGTGGTGTTGCTCAAAAGGGACTTGGTTTCCCACGATCTCGTGAGCAAGGTCGAGATAGGCGGTTGCTCCGGGTGAATTGATATTGTAGAGCACCGCGGGTTTGCCATAGAAGCATGCATCGGCAAGCACCGGGTGTCTTGGAATTGTGGTCTCGCAGAGATACTTCCGGTACTTTGCCTGAAGCTCGCGTATGGTTATTTCCGTAGCTTTCGATCCCGTTTCGTACATCGTAATCACGATGCCTTCGATCTGAATCATCTTGTTCGCGACTTCGCGGACCCAGTCGATGTACTTGAAGAACTTGTCCACGGCATCGAGTGCAAAATGTCCAGGCTTGACAGGAACGAGAACGGAATCTGCCGCCGTGAGGGCGTTCGTGGTTAAGCCGCGCAGGAACGGTGGACAGTCGAAGATGATGTAGTCGTAGTCGCGTGAAACGGCCCGGAGGGAATTTTTCAGGATCAGGCGATTGTCTGCAAGTTTCATCAGCCGTTCTTCGCGCAACAGCGTGTGAACATTTGCCGGAACAACGTGAAGAGTTGGAATCTCTGTTTTATGAATCGCGGAGTTGATTCCGGAAATGAAATTGAAAATATCGTAGGCGCCCGCTTTGGAGTTAGCCTCGGTGAATCCCAGCGCCAGACCTGCTGCGCCCGAAGTATCCATGTCGATGAGGAGTGTTCGCCGATCAGAGAAGGCGAGACTGGCGGCAAGGTTGACAGCTGTGGTGGTTTTGCCGACTCCGCCTTTGGGAATTGCAATCGCTATTGTTTTTGCCATGAGCTTTCGTGGGGATTGAGGGAAATCTTATTGCACACTGACCCGCAACATACCAACAGACTCGAGTTCAGCTTCGAGTAGGTCACCCGACACGACGCCACCAACGCCCTCCGGTGTACCGGTATAAATCAAGTCTCCCGCTTCTAGTGAAAAAATGGAGGAGATGTATGATATCATCTCTTCAACACGAAACATCATATTCGATGTATTCGAATGCTGCCTCACAACTCCATTCACACGCAAGGTCATCTCGAGTGCGTGTGGATCCTTTACTTGCTTTGTGTGAACAAATCTGGAAACCGGAGCCGACGTATCGAAACCTTTGGCTACGGACCAAGGCAACCCTTTCTTCTTTGCTTCCGACTGAACATCACGAAGTGTCATATCCAACCCAACAGCGTAACCGCTTACATATTCAAACGCGCGGTCCGCGCTAATGTGTTTGCCATCTTTGCCGATTGCAACTACCATCTCAATCTCGTGATGAACATCGCGGGAGCAGGAGGGAATGACAATCTTTCCTCCTTCGTGCAGCAGTGCAGTCGGGGGCTTGAGAAAGACCACTGGTGATTCTAGAGTCTCCGCATGCATCTCGCGCGCATGCGCAGAGTAGTTTCTGCCAAGACACAAGATCTTGCCGACGGGAATCTTTTCCGACGACCCGTCGAATTCAATGTAGTTCATTCAGTGAAAGTAAGGTTGACGCGCGTGGTGAATATAACTATCGGCATCTGTTCTATCAAGCGAAATTTCAATAATTTAGCGTTGATTTTATCTCTCGAAATTTCTACACTTTTTGACCTCAATTCTCTCTCCATCGAAAGGAAGAATCTTGTCTCAGACCTACGCAAAAGCCGGCGTGGATATCGAAGCCGGCGACAGACTGGTAAAGCATATCAAAACCGCGGTTCGCTCAACCTATAGTCGCTCGGTCTTGGGCGGCATTGGCGCATTCGGGGCCTTCTTTGACGCCAGATTCAGAGGATACCGATCACCGGTACTAGTCTCAAGCGTTGACGGGGTGGGCACGAAGCTCAAGGTTGCCCAGATGCTTGGAAAACATGATACCGTCGGGCAGGACCTGGTGAATCACTGCGTGAACGACATTTTGGTGTGCGGAGCGAAACCGTTGTACTTCATGGACTATTTTGCCACGGGAAAACTGAGCCTTGAGGTTGCGAAGGATGTGATAGACGGATTTGTAAAGGCTTGCAAAGAAAACTGTTGCTCCCTTATTGGCGGTGAGACCGCCGAGATGCCGGGCTTTTATGATGAAGAAGAATATGACCTTGCAGGGACAATCGTGGGAGTTGTGGAGAAGAAGAAGATTCTCACGGGCGGCAAAATCAGAAGGGGAGATGTGTTGATCGGAATCCCCTCGACTGGGTTACATACCAACGGCTATTCACTTGCTCGATCCGTTCTTCTGCCAAGGTTCAGACTCGAAGAGCGGGTGGATGAACTCGGCATGACAATCGGAGAGTCTCTTCTTGCCGTCCACCGATCGTACCTGAAAATCGTAACCACTGTGAGCAGCAAGATTGATGTGCACGGGCTTTCGCATATCACCGGCGGCGGGATTGATGGAAACACGATGCGTATCGTTCCCAAAGGACTTGAGCTGCAGATCGACTGGAGTTCATGGACTCGTCCATCGATCTTCACACTCATCCAGAGGGCCGGAGATGTGCCAGAGGAAGACATGAGACGGACATTCAACCTCGGCATTGGCCTGGTGATGATTGTCTCGCCACGCGATGTTGAAGACGTTCTGACTCTTCTGAGGAAGAGAGGGGAACGAGGCGTTGTCTTGGGAGAAGTAGTTACGAAGAAGTAGAGTCGCGTTTCTCCTTCTTCCGGTGTTTCTCGTCAAAGCGTTTTACGATGTTGGCGTAGAATTCGCCCCACTTTTTTGTATCGTCGTTGTAGTAGTTTACTGTCGCGTTGAATTGTTCCAACGAAACGCCGTTTCGTTCGAGTATTCTTCTGGCGACCGGCGACACTGTTGTATCGGTAGTCTGCTGTGGAACTGCGCTCGAATCCAGCAACTGAGAATAGACCTCTTCAAAGACCTCGGTTTCAACTGTGTTCTTTGATTTGTCGTGAGTCGTGCATGCGCCTGACACGATGCATAGGAAGATGGTGATGGCTGTGTGGAGTTGGTGTGTTGTCATGGTGCATAGAGAATAGTTTTTCTTCTGTTCTGAATCAAGTGAAACATGGAAACGCTTCCGCAGCCGGTTTCTTGACTTTCAGGGAGAGTATGCCTATATTTTTCACCCAATCCTCCGTAATTCTTTTCTGACTCTATATTGTAGCAGTTTCAACAAAGGATTTATGCCTTCAACATCAGATTTTCGACCTGGTTTAGTCATAAAGTACAATAACGAACCCTGGACAATCATCGAGTTCCAACATGTAAACCCGGGAAACTGGCGCGCCTTTGTTCGAACAAAACTCAAGAACCTCAAGAGCGGCAAAGTTATTGAGAACCGTTTTCGAGCCGGAGAAGCCATCGATATCATCCGAATCGAGAGGAAGCAATTCCAATACCTCTACCACGATGCCACCGGATTTGTGTTCATGGATCAGGAAAACTATGAACAGATGTCAGTGCAAAAAGAGCAAATCGGCGGTGGTGGTGATTTTCTGAAAGATGGTATCGTCGTGGACATCCTCATGAATGGCACCGAAATAACAGGCGTTGAACTGCCTATTACCGTTGAGCTTGCAATCGTAGAAACGGTACCTGGCGTTAAGGGCGATAGTGCCAATCCCGGCACGAAGCCTGCGAGGGTTGAAACAGGGGCGACGGTCAATGTACCTTTGTTTATCAACGAGGGAGATGTAGTGAAGATCGACACCCGTTCGGGCAACTATATCGAACGCGTTAAGATGTAGCTCAGCTTTGTTGGTGGTGACTCCCCTCATCAATTAGTCCAGGAGAATACATGGATATAGAGTACATTACCAAACTCATCGAGCTTGTTTCCGAGAGCAAAGTAGATGAGCTTGAGATAGAAGAAGACGGCAAGAAAATACGCGTTTCAAAATCTCAACAACCATTGGCTGCCCCCTCGCAGACTGTGTATCAAGTTCAACCTCACCAACTCGCTCCCGCAGCACAGTATGCTTCACCATCCGTTCCGGGTGTTCCCGTTGCAGCACCCCCGCCGCCAGCCCAGGCTCCAACGCAGAAACTGCACGAAGTGAAATCACCAATCGTCGGGACGTTCTATCGCTCTCCCGCACCCGATGCCGCTCCGTTTGTTGAAGTGGGATCCATGGTATCAAGCGGCACAGTGCTCTGCATCGTGGAAGCCATGAAGCTCATGAATGAAATCGAATCGGATGCCAGCGGCAAGATTGTGAGAATCATGGTTGAAAACGGACAGCCGGTAGAATACGACCAGGTGCTCTTCCTCATCGAGCCTGCATAGCCCCGGAGCAGCGAGTGTTCAAAAAAATTCTCATCGCCAACCGTGGAGAAATTGCTCTCCGAATCATTCGTGTCTGCAAACAGTTTGGTATCAGAACCGTTGCCGTGTACTCACAAGCGGATCGCGATTCACTTCATGTGAAGTTTGCCGACGAGGCCGTTTGTATTGGCCCTCCCCCCGGAAAAGAAAGCTACCTCAAAATTCCCCGCATCATTGCGGCCGCAGAAATCACCGGCGCCGAAGCGATTCATCCGGGGTACGGATTTCTTGCCGAGAATGCCGGCTTTGCAGAGATCTGCAAAACATCCGGCATCAAGTTCATCGGTCCAAGCCCTGAAATGATATCGGCAATGGGAGACAAAGCGCTTGCCAAAGACACCATGAAGAAGGCGGGTGTTCCGGTCGTTCCCGGCAGCGATGGTGTCGTTCCGGATGTGGAGGAAGCAAAGAAAGTCGCAAAGCAAATCGGTCTTCCGGTAATAATCAAAGCTGTGGCGGGTGGTGGCGGTCGCGGTATGCGGATTGTCCGGGAAGAGTCCGAACTGGAAAACGCATTCAAGACGGCGCAGCATGAGGCGGAACAAGGCTTCAGCAATCCGGCCGTCTACATTGAAAAATATGTTGAGCAACCGCGCCACATCGAAATTCAAGTGTTCGGCGACCAGCATGGCAACGTGATTCACTTCGGCGAGCGCGATTGCTCAGTGCAACGGCGGCATCAGAAGCTGATTGAAGAATCGCCCTCGCCATTTGTCGACGAGAAACTTCGTTTGAAAATGGGCGACGCAGCGGTGAAGGGCTGCAAGGCAGTAAACTACGAAGGCGCTGGAACGATTGAATATCTTGTCGACAAGGACAAGAATTTCTATTTCATGGAAATGAACACGCGCATCCAGGTCGAGCATCCTGTGACTGAAGAAGTCAGTGGCCACGACTTGATCAAGCTGCAGCTTCGCGTTGCGGCTGGCGAGCGCCTGCCACGCCGGAAGATCCGGCGCGAGGGACATTCGATGGAGTGTCGTATCAATGCGGAGGATCCTGAAAACGGCTTCCGTCCCAATCCGGGGAGAGTTACCGATTTCCATATGCCGGGGGGATTCGGAGTTCGTGTCGACACGCATTGTTACTCGGGCTACGTTGTTCCGCCGTACTACGACTCGTTGCTTGCCAAACTTATTGTCTACGCACAAACCCGCGATGGCGCCATCGAAAAAATGGCCGGTGCACTCGAAGAATTTACGGTGCAAGGAGTGAAGACCACCATTCCATTTCATCGTCAAGTCATGAAAGACGAAAGATTTCGCAGCGGGAATTTTGATACAAGCTTCCTGGAGACATTCCAGTTTCAACCGGAAGAATAACCACAGGAGTTCCGACTCCACATCCTGAAAGGACTGATCATGAATTTTCCAGATAACCTTAAGTACACAAAAGACCACGAGTGGATTAAGATCGAAGGCGACACCGGCATCGTCGGCATTACCGATCATGCGCAAGGGGAGTTGGGCGATGTTGTGTTTGTTGAATTGCCTGCAGTCGGAAAAGCCATCAAGCAGCACGATTCGTTTGGCACCATCGAAGCCGTGAAGGCGGTCTCCGACCTTTACGCGCCCGTGTCGGGTTCGATCCTGGAAATCAATAGCAGCCTGGAGAAGACCCCCGAGATTGTCAACAAGGATCCTTACAACGCGGGATGGATGGTGAAAATAAAGCTTACCAATGCTGCGGAGATCTCTTCGTTACTGGACGCCGCCGCGTACAAGGCACTCATCGGAAAATAACTGCCGTACCTTTCAGAGAGAATGAGGGAGGGCAGAAGGCGAGGACTCTCTTGACAATTCACTCGGGTGTTCACTCATCCTGTGCGGAGTGGACCCCGAGAATACCTGCCCGTGAACCACCCGGTATTTATCTCACGCGAAAAGACATCAAACCAATACTGAGGCATTTGAATTTGCCAAACACAAGGCCAATCACAAGGATCGTGCAAGGATCATTCCTGTGGCTCTGTTCAATGTGCCTCATAAGCGCGGTGTCACCAGCGCAAGAGAGCTCGTGGAACCTATTGCTGGTTAGTGGTGAGGAAATGCAAAACGTTTCGCTTCAGACCAT
>CAYJNF010000001.1:25309-32486 GCA_964370915.1 uncultured Chitinophagales bacterium | reverse complement strand
GGGCATGATACACTCTACATCGCAAGGAGTAAAAATTTTTCTGACTGGGTTGTTGTTGATTCGATTGCTCAATTGCGTCACGAGACGCAAGGGGCCATTCTGCCGGCGACGCTCATCGGCGGTGCTGTAGGAGGTGTGATTGGATTTTCTGTTCACCCGGCGAGCAAGAATCAGTCTGAAGCCAACGTGTACGGCACGGTGTTCGGAGTTATCGTCGGTGGAGCGGCAGGGTTTCTTGTTGGATCGTTGATGCAGTCTGACACAGTCTATGATCTGACGAAGCTCGACCGATCCGAAAGAATTCGCATCGTCAGTGGCTTGGTCTCACAATAGTCCCACTCAGAACATCGTCAGTTGGTCGCTGCCGGCATCTCGCCGGAAGTGATCGACAGACAACCCATGCCATCGCTTGTTGAGCTTGTACTTGCGGACATTGATATCGAAAAGCGAGTGAATGGCCGATGCAATCTCACCTTCTCCTTTCAAACGCTTTCCAAACGCTGCATCAGACAATTCTCCGTGACGCGTGTCGCGAATCCGGTTGAGAATCTTTCCTGCGCGGTCAGGCAATTCTCGCTCCAGCCAACTGAGAAACAACGGCTTCACTGCACCCGGCAGCCTTAAGAGAATGTAGCCTGCGCTTTGCGCGCCATGTTTCGCGGCAGCCTTCAAGATTGCCGGCAGTTCTTCATCGGTCAAGCCTGGAATAATCGGCGCTGCGTTCACACCGACCCGAATTCCATGCTTGGCCAATTCTTCGATTGCGTGCAACCGATTCTCCGGTGTTGAAGTGCGAGGTTCCATCTTTCGAATAAGGACGGGATCGAGACTCGTTATGGACATCATGATGTGAATAAGATTGTACTTCGCCATCTCCTGAAAGATGTCCAGATCCCGAAGCACGAGAGCATTCTTTGTGATAAGTCCGACGGGATTCCGGTACTTGAGGAATACTTCCAGACATTGCCGTGTCAGTTGCAGTTTGCGTTCGATGGGTTGGTAGCAATCGGTATTGCCGGAGAACGCGACCATTTGCGGCTGCCAGCTTTTCTTCTGCAATGTTTCTTCCAGCAGCTTCGATGCATCCATCTTCACCATGATTTTCGATTCGAAGTCGAGACCGGCCGAGAAGCCAAGGTACTCGTGCGACGGACGCGCATAGCAGTAAATGCATCCGTGTTCGCATCCGCGGTACGGGTTAATGCTGTAGTCGAATGGCAAGTCGGGTGAATCGTTCTTCGCGAGGATTGACTTCGACGAATCCTGATAGAATGTCGTCTGAAGCGGCGACCGATCTAACTCGTCTGATAGATCGACGTCTATCGGTTCAAGATGGAGTTTCTCGAACCGGTTTGGAGGATTGAAACCGGACGCTCTTCCTTTTGTTGTGCCGCTATCTCTCATGCGTTCTCACCATCTATATCCACTTCGAAAACAACTCTCGATGGAATTTCTTGTGGGCAATCTCTCACACACGTCGCTGGGCACCGTAGAAATTCCCTCTTCCCATGGGATACGTCCCGAGTACGCGCAGCGTTCGAGTCACCTTCTCCAACTGATCAATCGCCTGAACAACCTCGCGCTGTTTCGGTCCCCCGGCAAAATCGATGTAGAACAGATACTCAAACGGCAGCTGAGGATCGGGCCGGGATTCAATTTTGAGGAGGTCGATATTTCTCAATGAGAACACGCCAAGTATGCGGTAGAGAATTCCCGTTTGATTGCTCCGAGGCGCGAACACGATGCTGGTTTTTGCCTCCGATCCGGTTGGCATTCGGGCCGGGGATTTGGCAATGGCCAAAAAACGCGTGAAGTTATGTTTCCTGCTTTCGATGTTGCGCTTCAGAATTTTCAGGCCGTACAGCTTTGCCGCGTGTGCACCTGCGATTGCCGCAGTGTCTGCAAGCTGCTCCTCGGCGATGGATTGGGCTGCGCCTGCGGTATCAAAGTACGGTTCGGGTTTGATTCCCTTGTGTTTGATGAAGAGTGAGGTGCATTGCGCCAGAGCCTGGGGATGCGAACGGACGCTACGGATTTTCTTAAGTGAAGAGGACGGAAGGCACATCAACGCGTGTTCAATACGGAGGTGATCTTCCTTGACGATGTGGAGTGAATGGGCAAGGAGCAAGTCGTAGTTTTGATGAATGCTACCTGCGAGGGAATTTTCAATCGGAATTATTCCGTACGCGGCACGCCCCCGATTGACCGCCGCGAACACATCGTCGAAGCTGTCAACCGGAAGCGGGTTGGCGCGAGCGCCAAAAAGCTCTTGAGCCGCGAGTTCGCTATACGCTCCGTGTACACCCTGAAATGCGATGTGCATGAGATGATCTGCTATTGATGAGAATGAGAAAATTCTTCTACATGGTACACGTTTTCTTCTACTTCATCAACATCATCATCTCATGATGGGGTGAAATGTCCTGGCGACAGCCTCACAGTCGTTTCTTCTTTTGCTCGAATTGTATGTCCTCAACAGGGAAGTGCAACAATGGTTTGGGAGAGGATGGAGGTTGCGCGTGGGAAATTTGCCCAGCGGGGATTTCTGGTGTATATTTGTTTGCAGTTGCTGGATAGTTGTCCAGTAACAGCGGTTCCATAGTCTTCCACCAAGTTTGATTTCATCAATCCAATACTTGTGAGCCTCGACAGACCACCGATCAGAACAGTAAACGTCACACGTTATGTTACGCCGCTCCGCGAAGGGAGTTCACTCCCCGCGATTATAGAAGCGGACGACGATGGTTTGTATGTGTTGAAGTTTCGCGGAGCCGGACAGGGTGTGAAGGCGCTGATCGCCGAGCTTGTTGCAGGTGAAATCGCCCGCCAGCTCGGTTTGCGTGTACCGGAGATTGTCTTCGCAAATCTCGATGTTGCACTGAGCCGCCTTGAACCGGATCCGGAAATTCAGGAGTTACTCCGCGCAAGTGCCGGACTGAATCTGGCGCTCGACTATCTTCCTGGCTCAATAGCGTTCAACCCGTTGGTCGCCGACACCCCGGCCCGGCTGTCGACTGTTGACGCGGGACTGGCGTCGCGGATTGTCTGGTTCGACTGCTTTGTGACGAATGTGGATCGAACCCCGCGCAACACAAATCTTCTCATCTGGCACAAGAACCTGTGGTTGATCGATCATGGGGCATCGCTCTACTTTCATCATGCATGGCAAAACTGGGAGGAGCACAGCCGCCGTCCGTTCACACAGGTGAAAGATCACCTTCTGCTGTCGCTCGCAAATGACCTTGAGGCGGCAGAGTCCCTCTGTCGTTCTCTTCTGCTTCCCGAGCATGTCAATGCGATCGTTTCTCTCATCCCCGACTCGTGGCTGATAAATGGGAATGACCCAGTGGACAGCAGACGTCAGGTATACAACAGTTTTTTATTGGGCAGGCTTGCGGCGTCGGGGATATTCACCGAGGAGGCGCTACGTGCGAGACAAAGATCTCTTTGAGTATGCTGTTGTCCGCGTTCTCCCGCGCGTCGAACGTGAAGAATTCCTGAACGTCGGCATTGTTCTTTATTGTGCTGCTCAGGGCTTTCTGCAGACTGCTTTCGAATTGAACGAGGCGCGTCTTCGCTCATTCGGCGACGAAGTAAGTATCACGGAGTTGCATGAGCAACTCCGTGCATTCGAACGTGTCTGCGCTGGAGGAAAGGACGCAGGACAGCTTGGCGACCTGCCAATGGGTGAGCGATTCCGATGGCTCACGGCACCACGCAGTACTGTTGTGCAAACATCTTCCGTTCACACCGGTCTCTGCATTGATGCAATGGACACACTTCAGCATTTGCTTTCGCAGTTGGTGCGATAGCCATTTTTCGGCTCTCGCAGAATATGAAGCTAGGGGTACACGAAAACCTCAGAGAAAAGATCATCACCGTCATGCCTACCGGTCTACGACTCGTAGAGCAGGCAGGCATGACGCCAAGGTCGCAGAGATGAAATGCCGTTGTTCCATGCCGACTTCGAATCTTTTCTTGGCTGTCATGGTCGATCAACGATTCCGTTGTGAGTCTTCGAGCGGAGGCCTCTGACGTTGTCCGATACTATTTCACGAGCATGAACTTTTTGGTCGCCGAAAACTCGCCCGCCCTCAGGTGATAGTAATATGTTCCGCTTGGGAGCGTAGCTCCATCCAACGTCGTCCTGTATTTTCCTGGTACGAGTTCTTCGTTCACAAGCTCGGCAACCTCGCGGCCAAGCACATCGAAAACTTTCAGCGAGACAAGCGCACCCTTGGCAATATTGAACTCGATATTGGTTGCTGGGTTGAACGGATTGGGATAATTCTGCTCCAATCGAAAGTCGCTGACGTTTCTGTTACTCTCATGAACTGCCGCCGGTATTGGCGGGAAGAACATTTCGAGTGCATTGTCGACATGTGCACGCCAGTTCCCCCAACTGTGTCCTTCGTGATATTGGTTGAATTGATATGGGTAGCCTTTCGATTGGAGAATGGGGACAAAATTCTGAACGAGGGGAATGAGCTGCGGAATGTCGTAGGTCCCAAGATCAAGGTAGAGCTTAAGGTTGAGTCGCGGATTGCTTTGGAATCCAGAAGATATCGACGTGATAACGTTGCTTGATTGTGCGGCGATATTTCCGAATGCGGAAGAATGATTCAGTCCGAGCCAGAGAGCAATGTTGCCCCCGTTTGACGCGCCCAGTGTTGCCCGACTTGCCGGATTCCTTCGCGTACGATACCGCGCATCGATTGATGGCATCACTTCGTTGACGAGAAACGAGGAAAACTGAGTCATCTGATTGCCGGCGTACTCCGCAGTTCGATTCACCGGCGGAACAAAAATGGCAATGATTGGCTGTATGCGATTCTGCGAGATCAGATAGTCGATGACGTTGTTCGCCTGCGCGAGTGTGGCATATTCAAGTCCATCGTGAAAGAGCACCACGGGAAAACTGTCCGTTGACGTTGAATAGTGTGGTGGAGTGTAGATCCGAACGGTGCGGGAGTTTCCGAGCGCTCCGCTGTACACAAGCGTATCGCGCAGTGTTCCGTGATCGATACCCGGATAATACAGGATCTCCGGGGCAGGAGTATACGCAGGCATCCGCAGCTCCGAGTTCGGTCCGAAACCACCCGAGCACGTGAAAGGATTTCGCGGATCAAGAATCCAGGTGCTTCCGTTGAGCACGAACTTGTAATCTAACCGGGCATCCGATTCGAACGTGCGAGTGTGGTACCACAAGTCTGTGGTGGAAAGGCGAGACATCGGAAACGATGTTGCCGACCAATTGTTCGCGTCACCGGGAACCGTCGCACTACTAACGTTGCCGCGATAAATAAAGTGCGCCGTTGTGCCTTGCTCGATGAACGGAAAAGAAGGGACTGCGGCCATAAAGCTATCAACGATGGCGGTTCGTTCTGGTTCCGAAGCCGTATTCACTCTGTCGACGAAATGTTGAAAAGTCTGAGGCAGGGCAATGCAGGGAACAAAAAGCAGCGACAAACAAAGCTTGGTTTTCAATTCTATCTCCTTGTCATGATGTTAGCATCGTCCTCAAGCTAATCAAATCGCATTGGACTGACAAGCTTGCTTGCACGTGTCAAGGTTCGTTATATTCGTAGAGACAACCGGAGTGATGATTATGCAATGCAAGAACTGTGAAAGCGACATCAACGAATCAACCAGATTCTGCCCAACGTGCGGAACGGCAGTGCAGCAAGCTTCCGTGCCGCAGGTGCAGCCTGCTTCTGCAAAGCAACGAACCATGACGCGAAAAGTGGCGTTGATTCTTTTTCCTGTGGCGCTTGCTGCTGGAATCGCAATCTTTGTCCAGTACATCAACCCTTCGGTGAACTCGGTGATCAGGGACCAGCCGGTTGTTTCAACCCGGATCGATTACGACTCGAATTTCGTCACGATGGCGACCGTTACATTCCGGGAAGAACAAGGCGACTTGGTTTTCTCACTTGATGAGCTGAAGAAGCATCGCCTCATTCGATTTGAGTACACGGGCGGACAAACTCCGCGACCTGTTCTCGCGTACATCGCTCCCACAGGTCAATTGGTTACTGCGATAAGTGTAAGCGAGCATTGCGGCTCAACGGAGTTCAAGATCAAAGACAACAAAATCTATTGCGCGCACTGTCCATCGTATTGGGACATGATGACAATGGAGGCATATGCCTGTTGCGCAAAGTACTTTCCCGATCCCATTCCCAGTAGAGTTGCCGGCAACGAAGTACATGTTCCAAAAGTGCTCGTGGAAAAATGGGCCGGTCGTCTGTAGCGCCAAATCGTTTTCCACTTTTTTTCTATCATTTCACTAACTCCTTCCTCTGAGAGCGCGGACATTGCTGTAGTCGCAAAATGGTGCGCTTTGCGTGATTGATGTCATTTTTGTGGTTTCTTCAATGTTCGATATTACTTTTGAAAAGAAGAATCACTAGAATTAAAGTGAGACGTTAAGGGATCACGACAACTCACAATCTCAAGGGGGACAACAATGCTGAGTCAAGGTTCGAAGCAATGGTCTACGGTGCTTTTTGTGTCGCTCATGTTAGCTCTTGGTTGTTCTTCCAGTGCGTATGCGCAGACATGGGCGCTACAACAAACCGACGCAGTCACACATCTTTCGGCTGTTGGTTTTCTTACCGAGTTTCGAGGTTATGCCTCCGGTGCATTTGGTGTTATTCTGAAAACGACAAACAGCGGCGCTACGTGGGCCGAACTCAACGACGGTACGGGTCTCTCGCTTTCCGATCAATACTTTCTTGACGAGAATACCGGATGGGTGGTGGGCTAGCAGGGCACAATCTCAAAGACAGTTGATGGCGGGCTGACTTGGGTGCATCAATCGAGCGGCACGACCGCATGGTTGAATTATGTTTGCTTTGTCGATGCGAATGTTGGCTGGGCTGCAGGAGAGAATGGTGTGTTGCTGAAGACGGCCAACGGAGGAACGACATGGAATCTGCAATCATGCGGATCAAGCTCAACGATTCACGATGGATGCTTTGCTAATGCGACCAGCGGTTGGATTGTTACGCATGCAGGCGCGGTGATGAAGACAGCCGATGGCGGTGCGACGTGGCAGACGCAGAGGATCAATGCACCCACGATCATCAATGCGGTTCATTTTGTTAACGAGAATACCGGTTGGATTGTAGGAGCTGGAGGAACGCTGAGCAAGACGACTAATGGCGGAACAACG
>CAYJNF010000001.1:22025-25299 GCA_964370915.1 uncultured Chitinophagales bacterium | reverse complement strand
GAATGAAATGGAATTCCTTGATGCGGATACGGGTTGGGTTGTTGGGGATGCAGGAACAATCCTCATCACGAAAAATGGCGGAGCGACTTGGGCTCAACAAAGCGCGCCGACATCTCAGAATCTTCGATCGGTATGTTTTGATAATCCGTACCACGGTTGGGCTGTCGGGCTGAACAGCACGATTATCGAGTATGCAGTGAATCATGCACTGCCGGTTCAGCTGGCACAATTTGCTGCAACACAGGTAGGCAGCAGCGCAGTCAGACTCAACTGGATGACTGTCAGTGAACTGAACAACTACGGATTCTATGTTGAGCGATCCACGAATGCCAATGCAGGATTTTCACCACTGCAAGGAAGCTTCGTGGCCGGACATGGAACGACTTATCAGTCACACAACTATGCGTATACCGATAATACCGTACGTTCCGGTCGTTGGTTCTATCGTCTCCAGCAAATCGATCTTGACGGCAGTATCAACTATTCGGAACCGGTTGCCGTTGACATGCTCACCGATGTGAAGGATGCCCAGATTCCGACCGCACTCGCGTTGAAGCAGAATTGTCCTAATCCATTCAATCCGTCTACGATCATCGTGTTCAGTATTCCGAAGGCCGGCGTTGTAAGTCTGAAGGTGTACGATGTAACCGGCAGGGAAGTCGCCACGATTGCTGACGAGGAATTGTCCCAGGGATCGCATTCTAGAATCTTTTTGGGTAATGGTCTTGCGAGCGGAGTGTATCTGTACAAGCTCACGTCGGGGAACGCTTCACTGACAAGGAGGCTCACTCTTCAGAAGTAGCGGCTGTTTTTCGGTACTGGTCAGCGGGCAATTCCGGTAAGCGGGGTTGCCCGCTCTGCATTTGACTCCCACCTCATTTTTATCTACACTTTTCCAAAATGCGGTTCTTTGAACGACTCACATTGAGGTGCATCATGACGAAGCACGCTTTGCTCGCAGTTTTGTTTGTGCTGATCTCCTTTGCTGAGGCGCTTCCGTTTGCCGCTCCTTCAATTGTATCAGTCGCTCCCCTTCCGCAATCAACCTCAACCCTGCCGACGTCGCACATTGTCTTCTCTTTCGATGTGCCGATGGATGTTTCTACGTTAACATCATCGAACATTTCTGTTTTCGGAAAGTGGACAGGCGTTGTTCCCGGCTCAATTCAAATCGAGGACAACAATACGCGAGTCCGATTCACACCAACAAAGTCACTTTTTGCCGGTGACTGGATTACTGTCTTCATTTCAAGGAATGTGAGAAATCAATCTGGAGAGAATCTCGCAAAGGGATACAGTTGGAGTTTCTGGGTGCGTGCAATTCCCGGCAATCTCAATCTTTCAGAAACAGGCCGCGTGTCCGTCCGCAGGCAAGGTGAAGGACACATCCAAACGTACGGAGCGCACGGCTGCGATTTGAACAACGACGGCTGGTCGGACTTCTTCGTGCCGAATGAAATCTCGAATGACTGTCGGGTATTCATGAATGACAGTGCCGGAGGCTACTCGAGCTTTGCAGTCTATCCGATTCCCAATGGTTCGCGCCCAAGCACGAATGAAGCAGCCGACTTCAATGCCGATGGCAATCCCGATATTGCTGTCGGCAATTCGACGAGCGACAGTGTTACGGTATTTCTTGGCAACGGCAGCGGTGGATTCTTTTCTGTGAGGAATTACAAAGCGGCGGGCGGTATTCGTGGCTTGAGTGTTGCCGATCTTGATGGCGATGGAGACATTGACATTGTCACGGCGAATCGTTCGGGCAATAGCATTGCCGTGCTGCTGAACAACGGCGCCGGACAATTTTCTTCGCCCACATTGATTGAAGCAAACGGTTCTCAGGAAACGGCATGCGTTACCGCCGATGCGAATAGCGATGGAGTTCTCGACTTGTTTGTTGGCGCGTACGCAAGCAGTGAGATAATTCTTTTGCTTGGCGATGGTAATGGCGGCTTTACATTTTCGAGCAAAGTAAGCTCCGGCGGCGGCGGTCCGTGGATGATTGCCGTAGGGGATATGAACAAGGATGGCAACGTCGATGTTGTATCCGCGAATTCCAATGGCAACAATACGAGCGTCATCTTTGGCAACGGGTTGGGCGGACTCGCACCGGCGGTAACATATGCAACGGGGACGTTTCCCATTGCTATCGATGTCGGCGATATCGACGGAGATGGCGACCTGGATTTGGTGACATCCAACTACTCGGGCAGGAGTTGGTCTGTCTTCGAGAATAACGGCAGCGGTACGCTCCTCAACCGGCGTACGCTCAACTCGTCAAGGGCTGGATCGTGTGCAACACTTCATGACCGGGACAATGACGGCGATCTTGACATGACCGGCATCGACGAGGAAGACGACCTGATATTTCTGTTCGAGAATCGCCCTTCGACATCCGTCTCTGCCTCGAATCAACTCCCTCACACAGTCGTATTGCACAACTGCTACCCTAATCCTTTCAATCCATCGACGAAGATTCGATACGAACTGCCACTTTCGGGTTACGTCATTCTTTCGATGCACAACCTGTTGGGTGAAGAAATCAGAATCGTTGATGAAGGCGAACGAACCGCCGGTTTGCACACAACTCGTTGGGATGGGAAAGATCAGAGAGGAGTAGCAGTAGCAAGCGGAGTGTACTTCTGCAAACTTGTTGCGTCCGACCGCCATTCATCTTCCACGAGAGTGAGTAAAGTCGTATTCGCCAGGTGACGCCTTCCAAATGTGACGAAGCAACTCACGATGATTCCCTTCCTTAATAATTATTTCCCATCCGTAAGAAAATTCACCAGTTCGCGGTCCCTCGTCCCTTCGAATTAGAAATAAATCTATCATTTGGGTGATTTTCTCACCTGAGGGTGGTGGCATATAACATGCGCTACTTGATAAGGGCTATTCTGTCAAACTCGAAGGACGAATGCGAGTCACTCGAACCATTGCGTTCCGGCTATTCCTGATACTCGTTTCTGTGCAGGTTGTCGTGTTAGGTGCGTTGACAATTGTTGTCGTCAATGCCCAGCAATCTCATTTGATGGAGAATGTTGGATTAAGTGCGCAGCGCATGAGCGATGTTATCGCTCGGTCGACCCGGCACAGCATGCTTCTCAATAGAAAAGAAGAAGTGCAACAGATTGTCGGATCGGTTGGCGGCGAACCGGGAATTGAAGGAATCCGAATCTACAACAAAGGCGGCAAGATTGTGTTTGCAACAGTCGCCTCCGACATTCATACCACCGTTGATGTCAATGCAGAAGCCTGCTTGAGTTGTCACTCG
>CAYJNF010000001.1:0-22015 GCA_964370915.1 uncultured Chitinophagales bacterium | reverse complement strand
GGAAGAGTTGTCGCGCATATTCACCAGGCCATCGGGCGAACGCGTGTTGGGCCTGATAACGCCCATCCGAAATGAAGCACAGTGTTCCAACGCAGAGTGTCACGCTCATCCTTCGAGCAAGACCATTCTCGGCGTGCTCGATGTGCAAATGTCTCTTACCCAGATCGATCGGCGCCTTGAGGATAGCAAGCAGCAGTTATTGACGAAAAGTGTGTTGGCCGCGTTTGCGATCGCGCTGGCGTCAGGCGCGCTCATCTGGATTGTCCTTCGACAACCGGTGAAGCGGCTGGTCAATGGCATGGAACTCGTCGCCTCCGGTAATCTTGACCATCGGCTTGATACTCATACCAATGATGAGTTTGGTCAGTTGGCGCGAGCATTCAACAGGATGTCGGAGGAGCTGGGGCATGCACGAAAAGAGAACACCGATTGGTCGAACACACTCGAGAAGAAAGTAAAGGAGAAGACCGCGGATCTTGAGCATGCGCACGTCCAGTTGATCCGGGCCGAGAAGATGGCATCGCTCGGCAACCTCGCGTCCAGTGTTGCCCATGAGTTGAATAATCCGCTCGAAGGAATCCTGACGTTTGCAAAGCTGCTGATCAAGCGACTCAAGAGATCGACGATGAAGGAAGAAGAAACAAAACCGTATTGCGACGATCTGCAGCTCGTTGCCGATGAAGCACAACGGTGTGGGAACATCGTGAAAAATCTTCTCGTCTTCTCCCGCCACTCAGGAGGATCATTTCAAACAACACGACTCGCGACGATCGTTGACCGGTGCATCCTTCTGCTCGGCCATCATGCGAAGATGCATAACGTTGAGCTGACCTCAACCTCCACCGCAAACGATTCAGTCGACTGCGACGCCAACCAGATTCAGCAAGCGTTGATCGCGCTTATCGTGAACGCCGTTGAGGCGGCAGGTGTTGAGGCACAACAGCCCGGTCAGGTCGACGTGCGTGTTGAAGAAAGTTCCGAGCCGGAGAAGGTCATTATTCGAGTGCGTGATAGCGGACCCGGGATGAGCGAGGAAATCAAGGCGCATATTTTTGAACCGTTTTTTACGACAAAGTCCGAAGGGAAAGGCGTGGGGCTTGGACTTGCCATTGTGTATGGCATCATCGAACGGCATCACGGGCAGATCGATGTCGATTCGGAAGTTGGGAGAGGGGCAACGTTCTCGATCAAGTTGCCACGCAAACAGCCAAAGCAGGCAATTGAACAACACCCTATGGCAAAAGGAATACAACAATGAATAAGAATGATGTAGGCATCCTGATAGTTGATGATGAACTCATAGTCCGCGATTCGCTAACGAAATGGTTTCGCGAAGATGGCTTTCGCACGGACTCTGCAGATTGCGCGGCCGCCGCGTTGCGCAAGTTACAGGTCACCACATGGGATATTGCCCTTGTTGACGTAAAAATGCCGGGCATGGACGGAATTGAATTGCTGCAACGCATCAAAGAGCACAAGAAGGACATGATCGTCATTATCATCACGGCATTTGCCAGCGTCGATACCGCCGTGAAGGCCCTGAAGGAAGGTGCGTATGATTACGTTACCAAGCCTATCGATCCCGATTATCTCGACCATCTGGTAGCGAAGGCGTTGAATGAGCGAAGCCTTGTGCGCGAGAACCTCAGATTGCGGGATGCCGTCAGTGAGTTGTCAGAGAAGGATGAAATCATCGGCGAGTCTGTAGAGATGCAACGCCTTATGGAAATGGTGAAGACCGTTGCCCCGACAGACACGACGGTGATGATTCGGGGTGAGAGCGGAACGGGCAAGGAGTTGGTCGCACGCGCGATCCATAATCACAGCAAGCGGAAGTACTTTCCCATCGTCACGGTGAACTGCGGCGCGATGACGGAAACGCTGCTTGAGAGTGAGCTGTTCGGCCATGAAAAAGGCGCGTTCACAGGCGCACAGTATCGTCGCAAAGGCAAAGTGGAATTGGCAGATGGCGGCACACTCTTCCTCGACGAGATCGGCAACATCAGCATGAAGACGCAGATGGACCTGCTGCGTGTCATCGAAACGAAACAGTTCATGCGTGTGGGCGGAAGCGAAATCATTCACTCGGACTTCCGGGTAATCTGCGCGACAAACAGGGACCTGGAAGCGGCTGTCAAGGATTGCTCGTTCAGAGAAGACTTGTATTTCCGTCTCAATGTGTTCACGATTCCGCTGCCTCCGCTGCGTGCCCGGCGTGGCGACGTCGCGAAGCTTGCACATTATTTTCTGGAAAAGTACTCCAAGCAGATGGGGAGATCGAAGCACGGCTTTTCGCCCGATGCCATGCATACGCTGAAAGCCTACGATTGGCCCGGCAACGTTCGAGAACTCGAGAATGCGATTGAGCGTGCAATGGTCGTGAGTAAATCAGAGACGATTGAGAAGGACGATTTGCCGGTTCAGGTGCACGCCGCGACACAATCAAACGGCAAACGCCTCGAAGACATAGAGTGCAAGTACATTGAGTCAATTCTGCGCGAGACGGGCTGGAACATCAGCCGGAGTGCCCATATTCTGGATATTGATCGCGTTACCCTGTATCATAAGATTGAAAAATTCGGCTTGAAGCGGAATCAATGAGCACGATCCAGCTGCTCGCACTGAGTGACGCGCAGAACGATCTTGTACAGACGTTGATTGAGCCACTGCGCGAAACATATCAAGCAGACATCGAACTCTCGGCTGTCCCGATTGATCTCGGCCAGTTTCTTGATCAGAGTCGCGGTCAATACAATTCAACCGCAATACTCCACTTCCTTAAAGACCATCTTTCCAACAGACATCTCAATCTTCGGTTCAAAAGCCACAAGACCAAGGCGGGACTTGCCGTGACCGGTGCGGACCTTTTCATTCCAATTCTCACATACGTTTTCGGTGAAGCTGAATTGAACGGCAATGTGGCCGTGGTGTCGTACTATCGACTGCAAAATGAACGGTACGGTTTGGCTCCCAACAGACCCCAACTGGTGCAACGTCTCATCAAAGAAGCAATCCACGAGTTGGGGCATGTCTACGGCTTGCTTCATTGTCATGCACCGGAGTGCGTTATGCATTCATCATCCTACGCTGAAGACATTGACCTGAAGCCGGCATCGTTTTGTCAAGCCTGCAACTCCGCGCTTCACCTCCCTTCAAAGAAGTGAGAATCCCGCGGCCGGTGATGGCCGTTCGGTTCCAGAGTTTTGCATTTCGGCTGACTTTTCCTACATTCATCACGCGCGTTTTCATCCGTCACAACATCCTGATTACTCATGCTTGCTGCAGACAAGGCTCTTGAAATAATTCTCAAAGAAACAAAGCTTCTTTCCTCTGAAAAAATAAAGCTTCGTAAAGCGCTCCATCGCACACTTGCCGAAGACATTGAAGCGAACGAGAATGTGCCACCTTTCGACAACAGCGCAATGGATGGATTTGCTCTTCGATCAATTGATACGAAAACGGCATCATCGCGCAGGCCGAAAGTGCTGACGCTGATAGGCGAATCACGCGCGGGCAATGTATTCCGCGGAATTGTGGAGGAGACGCAGGCTGTCCGCGTGATGACGGGCGGAAGTATTCCCGAAGGCGCCGATTGCGTCGTTCCTCTTGAGCAGGTAGAGATGGTCGATGACAAGGCAATCCGGGTTATCGCCTCCGCAAAAGTCGGTGCGCACATTCGGCGCGCAGGAGAGGATATGTCGCGGGGGTCAGTCGTTTTGCAAAAGGGCGAACGCCTTACGCCCGCAAAGCTCGGCGTGCTCGCATCGTTGGGCTACTCGAAGGTGAGAGTAACATCACGCCCACGCGTCAAGATCATTACCACCGGAGATGAACTCGTCGATACGGGGAGAAAGCTTGACGAAGGACAGATTCATAACAGCAATCGTTATGTGCTCGCCGCTCTTGTCGAGGAGGCCGGAGCCCAACCGGAATTCGTGATGAGTGTTCCCGACAAGAAAAAACGCATTTGCAAAGTCATCGCGCACTCGTTGGACGAAAACATGCTTATCGTTACCGGCGGTGTTTCTGTTGGGAAATATGATCTGGTAAAAGATGTGTTGAATGAACTTGGTGTGGAGACGAAATTCTGGAAAGTAAATATCAAACCCGGAAAGCCCCTATTCTTCGGGAAGGGCAAGAAAACTCTCGTCTTTGGTTTGCCGGGGAATCCTGTTTCAGCGCACGTGACCTTTCTGCAGTTTGTTCGTCCGGCGATTCGGAAGATGCTCGGCGAAAAGAACTCGACTGAAGTGACATTGAATGCTGTTCTTGATCAACCGATTGTCAAGCGCGACACGAAGCGTCATTTTGTTCGCGGCATTGCACAAGCAACGAACGGTGTTATCCACGTCGGCACAACCGGAACGCAAAGCTCGGGCGCACTCAGTTCAATGGCAAAGGCGAATTGTCTGATCATTGTGCCTGAAAAAGCATCATCGCTCCGCAAAGGAAGCAAGGTGATGATCGAAATGCTTTCGTGAGAACGCACCGTCCACGGCCACTCCCAAACTCTTAAACGTATCCATCCATTATGCGCGACGTCAGCTCAAAATCAAACACGCTCCGTACTGCAAAAGCTTCGGCACTGTTACATTGTTCGCCGGCCACGATTGAGGCAATCAAATCGGGAAACGTGCCGAAGGCCGATCCGATTGGTGTAGCAAAGGTTGCCGCCATTCAAGCTGCGAAGAATACGAGCGTCCTCATTCCGTATTGTCATCAGGTCCCGCTGGACTATGTGGGGGTAGAATGTGAACTTCAGGAGCACGCACTGTTGGTGACGACCGAAGTGAAGGCGGTGTGGAAGACCGGTGTGGAAATGGAGGCAATAACCGCCGCGACCGTTGCTGCGCTCACACTGTATGATATGCTGAAGATTATTGATGATACGATGGAAATCAGCTCTGTGAAACTTGTTGACAAGAAAGGTGGAAAATCTGATTATGTTCCGCCTGACATGAGACTGCTGCGAGCGGGTGTGTTGGTGTTGTCCGATAGCGCTTCTACCGGAGCCCGCGCCGATCAATCCGGGAAAGCAATTGTGGCCCGGCTCGAGTCATTCGGACTTACGGCGATTGAATACAAGATTCTGCCTGATGATCAGCAACTGTTGCGTCAAGAACTGCTCCGGCTTGCCGACACGACAACAGTCGATCTCGTGATCACGACGGGAGGGACAGGCCTGAGTAATCGCGACACAACGCCCGAAGCAACTGACTCGATACTTGACCGAACACTGCCAGGTGTGAGTGAACGGTTACGGTCGTATGGACAGGAGCGAAACCGCTATGCGATGCTCTCACGGGCTACTGCCGGTGTGAGAGGGCGGACGTTGATCGTGAATTTGCCCGGCTCACTCAGCGCGGTGAATGAATCACTTGATGTTCTCTTGCCGTGGTTGTTTCATTCATTCAAGATGATGAGAGGCGAGGGGCATTAGCGAGGGAGAGAGGGACATGCGGAGAGGGGGAGAGGGAGGGAGAGACGGAGAAATAGAGAAACTTGATCGAACTACAAACCTTCCAAAACCTATGAGGCTAACTGCCTTCCCGCGGCTTCTCTTCAACGATTAACGTTGCGTCATCACTCACGCTTGCTTGAGAGAGTCTCTGATTTGCGTCTGCAAGCTGCGAAAGTTTTGCCATTATGTCGCGCGGCGTGTTCGGAACACCATCCACAACTGCCATCGATTCTTTTACGATCTCCTGCGTCTTATACGCTTTGATATCATTGATGGTCGTGTGAACGCGAAGCAATGCCGAGTCAATGCGGTCAAGCCAATTCACCGTTTCCGCGTCGTCGTCATGTTTGCGATGGAGATTTTGCGAGCTTACTGAAATGATTGCCAGAGGATTGTTGATATTATCCTGAAGCAGCGAAGTCAGTTCATCGAGAACCTGGAGTTTGGTACGTTGTCGATCGAACTCCAACTGCACTTTCTCCCTGTACTCTTCCTGCTCCTGGTTTTGTTTTCTGTACTTCAACAATTGAATCACCACGACTGCGATGACCCACATGAGAATCAAAGAATCAAACTGAAGTATGAAGTCGAGCGGTCCGCGACTGACGTCCCGCGTGCGAAGCATGTCGAATGAAGTAAGCAGGAAGTAGATGTAGATGACGATGCCCGAAAGGATGATCGAGTATTTGTCGACAAACGAGAGAAATTTCCTGGAGAGATCGGACAGTGTTTGTTCATATTTTCCCCCTCGAGTGAATAGGTCCAACATCTTCGTATTCATCGGGTTGCCTCGCTATAAAAGAGATCAATTTGCAAAAATATACCAAGAACGCGTGAAGAAACAAACACAAGGGCGGGTGCAGTCGGTTACCTGGCGGGTCTTACCTGAATTTGGGCGTTCCATCCTGATGGGAGCCGGTACGCGATTCGCCGGCTGGAGAGATTCACAATCAGAGAATCGTCGGTTGGTGTTTCGATTGTTGCATTCGTGAGCTCGTGTTCATCGACGAGCGAATCAACGAACATCGTCAGTTGCGTTTCGGAGCCTACGCGCTCGATTTTTGTTACCACGATGCCGGAGTTCTTCTTCTGGAGACGTTGTTGCTGTGGCTGTAACGAAACTGAATTCTGCTGCCGCAGCGAGTAGATGTTTCCTTGGACATTTCCGTCTTGACGTTGTTTGGTTTCAGATTTCAGCCGAATGTCGCTTTTTCCTTTTGGCCCATAACCCTGAAGGTCATAGCGGTGGCCTTTCGCGAGTGACTCACCAAGTGTTCCATCCGGTGGAAGTACTTTCCCTTCGACCCAGAGACCAGCGTCTGCCGGTGTTGCCGACTGAAGCTCAATACTTTTTGCCTGTCCGGATTCCGCGGTGATTGCTGGTGCGCCGCCGTTCTGTTTCATTTCTCCGGGCGCAACTTCGCTCTGGCGGGAGACATCGGTTTCCTCTGAGGCAATTGATGCAGGCGGGGACACGTTTTGTTTTGCAGAAGCTTTGCGACCGCTTTCCGGAGGAGTAGTTGCCGGAGATTCGTTCTTCGCTTCCGAGTCAGCGCGCCCTTTGAGTGGTTGCGCTGCTTCCGGTTGCGGGGAAGTCAGTGCAACCGTGTTGTCGTCTTTCGAACGTTGGATCGAGAACCAGTTATTGTAGAGTCCGACGGTGAGAAGTATGACCACAACAGCTGCCGCACTCAGTATTTGCATCCACGGAGTTTTCTCGACCGGCTCAGCGGCGAGTTTTTTTCGAAGCTCTTGCTTAAAGCGTTGCCGTCCGCTTCGCCGAATACCGGCAACAATAATCTGTTCGGCACGAACGGCTTGTTTGCACACCTCGCAGACGCGGAGATGATCTTCCAGCTCGTTCAACACATCGGGATTGAGTTTGTGAAGAACAAATCGCTCAATCATCTCAGGATTATCTGTCCAATGTCCGTCTTCTCGTTCCATCACATTGTAGCTTTCAGGAGCTTATGCAGCGCCTTTTTGCATTGGTACTTCTTTGATTTTGCCGTGTCCGCGTTGGCGAACTTCAGTGTTATCGCAATATCTTCCATTGACTGTTCTTCCCAATAGAACAGAATCAGCAGGGTCTTGCATGGTTCACCCAGTCTCACCAACGCCTCCTGAATTAACTTCGCTTCTTCACTTTCAACCATGATATCCAGAGCCGACGCCGATTCAATGCGTCCCGTCATTTCTTCCACATCGGCCGGCGACTCGTGACGAAGCCGGGCGAGTCTGCGCAGCCACATGTTTTTTACGGTCGCATAGACGAACGTGCTCAGCCGCGCCGTGTGCACATAACGACGAGAAAGGACGCGTTCCCAGAGCACAATCAACGCTTCCTGCAGCAAGTCTTCGGCATCGTCTACCGTTCCGTTGTTTTTGGTGATAAACGCGCGTATGGGTCTTCGGTTCGCTTCATATAACATCACCAGCCCCTCGTCATTCCCGTCGCGAATCAAGCGAAGAATCTTTGCATCAGTATTCAAAAAATCGAGGGGCGCTGCCATTTACCTTTCAACAGTTAATGTCATAAACGAGCACAAGGTGAATGGCTAAAGATACAAAGAAACGGCTAAAGTGAATAGTAACCGCACGACTCACCTAACAAACTCCAACAATCTGAAAGGATGCCGCTATGCATGGACTAGTCTTGGTTGCAACGATGCTGATACTCGTAGCGAGTTTGCACGCTCAACCCAAAACTCTCACAACGGGTGAGCGAACGTCTGTCGACCTGACGATCTACAATCAGAATCTGTCGCTTATTCGGGAGGAGAGAACGTTTCATTTGAGCAAGGGAATCACGTCAGTCGTCGTGCCCGACATTCCCGCCACCATCGATGGTACGTCCGTGCACTTCGTGAGTCTCACCGATGCATCGGCGGTGAAGGTGCTTGAGCAGAACTATCAGTTCGATTTGGTGAATCAAGGCAAGTTGATGGAAAAGTATCTCGGCAAACAGATTGAGTTCATCAGATTGGATGAGGCGACAAAGAAAGAGTATACGGTTTCGGGGAAACTCCTGGCAACCGGATTTCCCACAAACTACGGAAACGTTGCGTACAGCGGTGGCATGATTGCCGAGATCAACGGGAAAATCGAAGTCAACCCGAGCGGGCGTGTCGTCCTGCCTGCCTTACCCGAAGGATTGATTTTGAAACCGCAGTTGGAATGGATGATCTCCAACACGAAGGAAGGAAACCACAAAACCGAGTTAAGTTATCTCGCCGGGCAGCTCTCGTGGCTGTGCAATTATGTCGCGGTGTTGGATGAGAACGACGCAACGCTCGATCTGACCGGATGGGTCACGCTGACGAACAATTCCGGGACGACCTTCACCAACGCCGGCCTGAAGCTCGTTGCCGGCGATGTGAACATTGTTCAAGATCGATTCAGAGATGATATGCGGATGGCGAAAGGAATTGTCGCGGCAGAAAGTACCGAACCGCAGTTCAAGCAGTCTGACCTGTTCGAATACAAACTCTATGCACTCCAGCGGAAGACGGATCTCGCCAACAACGAGACGAAGCAAATCGAACTGACATCGGGCCGGAACGTCAGCTCGAAGAAGGTCTTCATTTACGACGGACTTGCCGATCACTGGCGGTACTGGCGGAACAACTACTCCTACCGCGCGCAGGGAAGTTTCGGCCAGCAATCGAACAGCAAAGTTGGCGTGTTTGTCACGTTCAAAAATGATGAGAAGAGCGGACTTGGGATAGCGCTTCCGAAGGGCAAAGTGCGTGTGTATAAGCGGGATGACGATGGAAAGGAACAGTTCATTGGTGAGGACGAAATCGATCACACACCAAAAGATGAAGAGCTGAAACTGTACCTGGGAAATGCCTTTGATATTGTCGGCGAACGAGTGCAAAAAGATTTCAAGTCGTTTGCCAACGGGAGAGTTGTTGAAGAGACCATTGAAATCAAACTGCGCAACCACAAGAACGAATCCGCCGAAGTGCAATTGTATGAACATCCGTGGCGGTGGAGTCAATGGGAGATTGTGAAATCCAATGTTGAGATGGAGAAGGTGGATCAATCGACGATCAGGTTTCCCGTTAAGGTTGCGAAGGATGGCGAGAAGGTCGTTAGCTACACGATCAGGTATTCCTGGTGAGTGCGAACAGCAGTTGTCATAACTAATCAGAGCCAAAGGAGAAGTGAAAATGAAATCCGTGAGAATGTTGTTCATGGTGCTTCTGACATTGGCAAGTGGAGCGATAGCAGATGCAATGTCCTTGCCCCCGCGTGATCCGAAGGTCACTATCGATGGAAAGCTGAATTGTCCGTACATCTCAACGAGCGGTGGGACCGCGTATCTGCAGATCTACATCAAGACATCGGATGCAATGAGACCCGACCGGAATCGTCGTCCGATGAACATTGCCGTTGTTCTCGACCGCAGCGGCTCCATGGCCGACGAACGGAAGCTCGACTACGCGAAGTCCGCGCTGAACAAGCTTATCGATCAACTTGGCAGCGAAGACATCTTTTCTCTCGTTGTGTATGATGATATGATCGATGTGCTGCGGTCGGCTTCGAGAGTCGGGAACAAGCAAGAGTTGAAGCGCCTGGTCAGCGATATCTATCCGCGCAACAGCACAAATCTCGGAGGCGGCATGATGGAAGGGCTGCGTCAGGTGGAACGCAATCTTCAGATGGAATATGTTAACCGCGTCATCCTCATATCCGACGGACTGGCCAATCAGGGAATCACAAATCCGGTGGAGTTGAACACGATTGCGCGACGCTATCGCAACAGATCAATCTCGTTGACCACGATGGGAGTCGGGCTGGATTACAATGAGAATCTGATGATCGGACTCTCTGAGAGCGGCGGAGGCAACTACTATTTCATCGAAAGTCCGAACCAACTCGCGCAGATCATGAACAGGGAATTCCACTCCGCGTCTGCCGTGGTGGCGCAGAATGCAAGCATCGAGCTGAAGTTGGGGAGAGGTGTGCGTGTGCTTGATGTGATTGGGTGTGAGAAGTTCTACGAGGCGAATTCGTACAGAATTCCCGTTGGCGATCTGTACGGAAACGAAGTGCGTGAATTCACAGTCGAGCTATCCATCCCTGAAGGAAGAGGAGACTTCACAGCAGTATCGGGCACACTGCGTTGCGAATGCGGCGCATTTACCGATAAGCCCTCGTTTACCACCACCATACACTATACCCGCGACCTCGCTATGATCGAGAGGAACCGCGATCTCGATGTGCAGGCCAAATCCGATATTGCTGTCTCGACAAGAAAAGTTGAGAATGCAATGAAAGCTCTGGACGAAGGGAGAGGTGAAGAGGCAAAGGCCGAATTGGAGTCTGCGAAGCAGATGCTGAGTTCATCACCCGCCGCCGCGGTTGCCGGCGCCAACGCCGATGCCATTCAAGAGCAGACGTTACGCATTAACTCGTACAACTCGACGTTGAATGACAAAGATGTGGACGTGCGGCGCGCTAAGAAGTCGATTCAATACGAAAATTATCGGGTGCAGAAAAAGAAGTAGGAAGGATTGTGGCAGGGAGCCTCCCGCTTATCATGGCTGCAAGCGGGAGGCTCGATGCCGGGTCCGCTATCCCTGTAGCGGTCCAGACGTTGTGGCGATTGGTGATTCGCCAACAATTTTTTGTGTCTCGTATGATTTGATATCACTGGCTGTCGCTGTAACCCGTGCCATCGCAAAGTCAATATGATCAACCCATGAACGGGCTTCTGCATCCTGCCCGAATTTCTTCCGGAGATTCTGCGTCGTCGTTGAAACAACAGCAAGCGGCTTGTCCAGGCTCTGCTGAAAAAGAATCGTCACTTCGTCGAGGAGCCGGAGTTTTGCTCGCTGCCCCTCCAATTCGAGCTGCATTTGCTTGCTTTGCACTTCCTGCTCACTCGTGAGTTTGCGATACTTCTGGAGCTGCACCACCACAAACGCGATGATCCAAAGCAGAATGAGGGAGTCGAACTGCAGAACGAAATCGATGAAGGTGCGTTTCGTTTTTGCATGTTCCATAAGATTGATGGAGGTGAGGAGGAAATAACTGTAAATCACAAACGCTGCCACAAGTATGGAATAGCGGTCCAGGAGGACCAGGATTCGTTCCCAAAGTGATTTCATTCATTTCCTCGATGTGTAAGTGAGTCTGTTGCCTGCTGCGTCGTCGTCGATGCAGAGACGGAGTGAGGAACACCCGCCGCAGCCTCGGCCACAGCATCTCGTGATTGTGTGCTTCCCGCTGTCCCTGATTGTTGTACCAGGTTGGTGGTTTGCGCCTGCGTCTTCTCTTGGGGAAGATTGTTTTCCGGCTGGTTTGCTGTCGTGAGGAAATACGACACGACAATTGCAAGAATGATGAAGAATGCCGATCCGAGAAGGAGCTGGGTCTTCGAGTTCTTCTTTGATTTTCCCGTTGCCTTGTTTTGCGCGACACGCTTTGGCATCTCTTTGAGCGCTCCCTTTGACACACGCGCAGATGCTGACTCAAGTGCGGGAGAAGCTTTTGCAAGTATGGAATCGAATTCCACTGAACTCTTCGACATGAGTTCATTCAGCGATGCAGGCATCGGCTCATACTGAACCTGGTCTTGCGTTAGCCCGCCTGAGTGTACGCCACGCACCGACTTCAGCTCGGCAACCTTTTCAATGAACGTCACTGCAACCGTGTCGTCCGGATCAATAACAAGAATGCGGTGCATTTCGGCGATCGCGCCATCATAGTCGCCCAACTTCAGATGTTCCTCCGCATGTGAGCGATACTGCGCTTTCACCTGCGCCAGTGCAGATCGTTTCTGCGATTCCACATCAGTGTCACCCGACTGTGAGGATTCGCTGTTGTTCTGAAGTGAGTCCATCGCTTTCTGTATGATCGGGACGATGGAACGGAGAACCGATGCCGCTTCCTCGGGACCTTTTGCGAGATGAAGCTTTTCCGTCTGAACGTTCAGTGCAATGATGAACGTATCGTGGGGGAACGCGCGTTTGAGCTGCCGCGTTACATCGGTTGCCTCAAGGTACTTGCTATTCGCGACAAATGATTGCACGGTGGAGAGCAAGGACATTGCATTGCGCGTGTTGCCGGGCGATCTGTGTGAGGCTGAGATGTTCATGCGTGACTGATTCGTAGCTGTTCATTGGTGTAGACGAGCTTCAACGGAACCGACTGTGGCCGCTGGAGCTGACGGATTCGGATCTCGACCTTTTTGATATCTGAATTGCGCGGGTTCTGCAAATACGCTTGCGCTATCTCATCGAGCGCTTTGCCGAATTCGCCGAGCTTCGCGAATTCTTCGGCCGCGATGATGTGCAGGGCCACCTGCGTCTCCTCGGCAGAAGTATCCCGGATGTCTTCTGCGTGCGAGGCTCTTTCACGAAGTAGTTCTTTCTCGAGCGAGGTCAACTCGGGAGAGAAGGGCGCCACGAGCAGGCCGAGCGCCACTTCAGCGATGGCTTCATCGAACCTTTCCGATTGTATCAGTTGATGGGCATTGCGGACGCGCAGGTTTACTTCGTCCTTCTGTCTTTCAAATTGGTGCAACTGCTGCCATTTTTTCTGCGAAACGGAAATCTGATCTTGCAGTTGGATGATATCCCGGTCGTCGGGAAACTCGCCGAGTGCACTCTCTATTTCCTTCTGTGCGCTGTCAAAATCCGTACGTGCAAAATGTTCTCGGATGGAAAGTACCAGGGCATTCTTGCGAGCACGCGCTTCCTGTTCTTTCTTCAGCTGTGCCTTCTCACACACATCGTTGCGAAGCCACAACAGATCGGACTGACCCGGTTGAAGTTGAAGGCCTGCATCGATTTCTTCCAGCGCCCGATCGAGCTTATCCCGCTCAACATATCGTCGGGCCACCAACAAGATGGCGTTGATGGCCCCCGACGATTGTGAACCAACGTGTTCTCGTGAACCGATTGCGTGTTGGATTTCTTTCTCGAGACTGAGGGCATCATGTGATGTGGGGTTCACCAGGAGCGCCAGAGTGATTTCGGCAAGGGCGTGATCGAACTGACCTTCAAGAAATAAACGTCGAGCCTGCGTCACGTGTACATACAACGTGCTATCATCCGCTGGGGAGTTGAGGACGCTTGAACGGGTATGAGTTCGTTCGATCTTCTCCAATCGAGCCTCTTCATCGTGTTCACCGAGTGCCACCGCCATTGTCATCGCCTCTTCATTGGTGGGATCAAGAGCCAGAGTCGATTCGATCGCCGCAAGGGCATCCTGAAGACGCTCTTCGACAATTGCAGTCCTTGCACGACGGAGTTGCTCGGCGATTGGTGTTTCACTCTTCACAGGTGTTGCCTTTTCATCATCATCTGCCAGTCTCAAGATTGAAGCATCTGTTGAACTCCGCTTGTCAATCCAAGAACCTAGAACGCACTGTCCAGCATTATACAGACAAATGCTACGCCAGTATG
This sequence comes from uncultured Chitinophagales bacterium, assembly GCA_964370915.1. Classification (GTDB taxonomy): domain Bacteria; phylum Bacteroidota; class Ignavibacteria; order UBA10030; family UBA6906; genus CAADGV01. Next base: position 8,134 of record CAYJNF010000001.1, on the reverse strand, counting down.
AAGTGCGTACGGCTACTACCACTTAAATAGCCGGAAGAGCGAACGACTACGAAACTTCTTCTATCAAAAAGAAAATCCTACAGAACGGAGGATTTGTGAGACGATTTTGAGAACGTATGAAGCAACATGAGGTGTGAGTTCAAAAGTGAAATGATATGAAGCCTGTGCGGCTCAGCGAGCTTGGAGGAAATCAAGCACCAGCTTGTTGTGTACTGATGGGTTATCGGCATGGATACCATGTGATGCCTTCGGCACAGTGAAGAGTTGAGCAGAGGGCAAATTTGCATTGAGTATTTCCGTGATGGCATGAAAGAATTTCGGACTTCGATCGCCTTGCAGTAACAGAACGGGAGTTTGGATGGTCGAGAGCATAGCGGGCGTGAAATCGGGTAGGTAGTGAGTTGAGAGTAATTCGCCCTTCAGTTCCGTTGCGTTTTCCGCGAAGTAGCGCCGTACGCCTGTCGGCAGTTTTTCATACACGCCGCTTCCCATCACCCCGTTGATGAAGAGCCGGATTCCTTCATCCCAATCGTCTTTTCGCAATGCGTCGCGCGCCGGAAGCAGTGACGTTAGCTCAAACTGGTCGAGCAGATGTTTGTGCCGCGGATCGTTGGCGAGCAAGGGAAGGGTGGGTGGCTCTGCGAGTACCATTGATCGGACGAGGATTGGTTCGTTCATCGCAAGTTGAAGCGCGACGTTGCCTCCCCATGATGCGCAAACAAGATTGGCCGGAGTTTCACCAAAGCGTTTGATGAGTGCAGCGAGATCCTCAGCGTGCTGTTCCAGAGTGTATTCCCCGGCTGTTCGTGTCCAATTGCCGGGGAAGTGGAAGCGCCTGCTATAGGCCACGACGTGATAGTGAGATGAGAATTCCTGGACTTGCGAGCGCCACGTCCGATAGTCGCCGAGAGTTCCATGGACGAGCACAAGCAACGGTCCTTTTCCCGCTTCGACATACGCAAGTTCGGTTCCGTTAACGGAGATATTCCTTGGCGGGGGAGTGTGGCTACTCATTGCATCCGCTCATCGAAAAAACAAACACAACGCTATCACAACTGCGATCAGGCCAAGTGATGCGAGCTTGTCAATTGAACGGGGCGTTCCTTTTTCGTGCTGAAGAAGAACAACAGTACGTTGGATTCGTGCGCGATCGGGGGGTTCGGTGGCGAGACTTACCGCAACAAGTACTGCTGCACTGGCAACGAAGAGGAAGAACGCAAAATGAAGAAAATTCACTGAAGCGACATAACTCAGAATGGGATTTGAAATCGGGTGAGCGGTTGTCGTGATGTCAACAATCAATCGTAGACCGCCAATTACCAAGCCCGTAACGAGCGAGGCCATCGCTCCTTTGCTGTTTGCCCGTTGCCACGTAATGCCCAAAAGGAAAACCGCAGCGATCGGGGGCGCCACGCACGCCTGAATGCTCAACAGAACCATGAACATCCGACCTTCGCCGTGCCATCCGATGACAGGAATCCAGAGGAGGCCAAGACCAACCATGAGAGCTGTTGCCAGCCGTCCAGATCGCACGAGGGTCTTCTCATCCACTTTCGGACGCAGCCGCTTGATGAAATCAAATGTGAGAAGAGTAGAAGTCGTATGGAATGTGTTGCTCAGTGAAGACATGAGAGCCGCGAATAGTCCGGCAATCACCATACCGCGAATCCCCGAGGGGAGGAATGTTGTCACCATCCATGCATATGCCTTGTCGCCCGCAACGTTGCCGCCTGACAGCTTGAGTGCAATCATCCCCGGAAGGACCAGTGCGAACATGACTGGAATCTTCAGCAGTGCTGCAAATACAGCCCCGCGGCGCGCGTTGTTGAGATCCTTCGCTCCAAGGATTCGTTGCATCATGTATTGGTCAGCGCCCAAGTACCAGAAGGCAAGAATCGGCGCGCCGAGAAGTACGCCGGTCCACGGAAAATCAGGATGGTCAATCGATTTGAACAGACTCCATGTTTCAGGCGGAGTCGTGCTGAAGAAATGCCGGAAGTCGGCACCCGCTTCCCGCAATCCGATGCGTGTGAGCGCCAGCGAAACCACAATCAACACGCCTGCTTGAAGCAGATTGGTGTACACGACAGTCTTCAGTCCCCCAATCAGAGTGTAGACACCGGCAGCGAGGACAACAATCATGGCAGATGTAACGGTGTCCCATCCGAGAAGAAATTTCAAGAGAGCGGTGCCAACGTACAGCGAAATGGAAAACCGCGTCAGGGTGTACAGCATGATGGAGACGCTGCTCACAAGCCAACGCGAAGAGCTGCCGTATCGGCGCTCAAGGAATTCGGGCATGGTGTTGACCTGCGATCTTAGATAGATCGGCGCCAGCTTCCAGCCGAGCACCAGCAACATGATGCTTGCGACTAGTTCAATGCCTCCGACCGCAAGGCCGGACGTAGAGCCGGCGGCAGCAAGCCCGAGCAGGTGTTCGCTGGAAATGCCTGCCGACAAAAGTGAAGTCCCGATTGAAATCCAACCGAGTTTGCGGCCTGCAAAAAAGTAGTCACTCGGCGTTTTCTTCTTCCAGGAGAAAAAGAAACCAACCGCGATTATGACGATGAAGTATCCGGCGATAGCAACAATGTCTTTCGCGGAAAGGGCACCGAGCATGTGTTGCCTTTGGACGGTTGGAGAATAGTGAAATGAAAAGCGGAGCAGTCAACTCCGCTCTCTCAATCAGATGGTGCGGTCGTTGTCTTTGTCGAAGAAGTGAACCTTTGATGTGTCGAAGTACAGCTCAAATGGTTTGCCTACTTCGGGAGGCGTGTCGGTGGCAATGCGCGCAACGTACTGCGAGTCGGTGCCTGTCGAAAAGTACACGAAGATTTCATTGCCAACAGGCTCGACGACCTCAATATTCGCTTTGAATGATGCGACCGTGTCAACACTGGCAGGCTTGCGCGCGTGAATGTGTTCGGGCCGAATGCCGAGCGTGATCTGCGATTTGATCCGCGACTTTAACTTCTCGTGCATGTCGGGCACGATAGGCAGACTGAAGTTGGAGCGTTCTTGCATGAACTTCAGCGAGCCGTTCTGGACGATCGTTCCCTGGATGAAGTTCATTGTCGGGCTGCCGATGAAGCCGGCAACGAATTTGTTCGCCGGATTGTGGTAGATGTTCAGGGGAGTGTCGACCTGATGAACGATTCCATCCTTCATGACGACGATCCTGTCTCCCATGCTCATCGCTTCAATCTGGTCGTGCGTCACGTAGATCATCGTGCTCTGCAGCTGCCGATGAAGGCGCGAAATCTCAGTCCGCATCTGGACGCGAAGGTTAGCGTCGAGGTTGCTCAGCGGTTCATCGAACAGGAATACTTTCGGCTGCCTGACAATTGCCCGTCCGAGTGCCACGCGTTGCCGTTGCCCGCCCGAAAGCGCTTTCGGCTTGCGGTCGAGGTACGGCTCGATGCCAAGAATGCGGGCCGCATTGCGAACCCGCGAGTCGATTTCCTTCTTGTCAAACTTACGCAGCTTCAAGCCAAACGCGAGGTTCTCGTAGACGGTCATGTGCGGATAGAGCGCATAGTTTTGGAACACCATTGCGATGTCTCGGTCCTTCGGCGGAACATCATTCACGACCTTCCCATCGCTGCTGATTGTTCCTTTTGTGATCTCTTCGAGTCCTGCTATCATTCGCAGCGTTGTGGACTTGCCACAGCCCGATGGCCCGACGAGGACCACGAATTCCTTGTCGTTCATTGTCAAGTTTACATCGTTTACCGACGTGACTTTGCCATCAAACACCTTAGAGACATGCTCCAGCTTAACTTCTGCCATTGGGTGACCTTTTTCGTTGAACGAAAATCAAATGGAAGGAATGATCGAAAAAAATATATGAACGCACCAAGTAAAACACAATAGATGAGAGAAGCAAAGGCTGCTGACATCTGATTCTGATTGTAAGAGCAGGTCCTCAGAGTATTGAGAGAAATTGGACGCATTCCGAGCAACTTGTCTGAGATGGTCGGCCCGGTTGCAGACAATGGGGAGAATTGGAACGCGGTCGGCGCACCGTAGGGATGACGGCTGATTGAACTGTCTACGACTCATCGAGATACTCAGACGGATGCTTTCGTTTTTGAGTTCAAGGCACAGATACGTTCAAACTTTTCCTCACTTCTTTGCGGCGTCGCGCCTTTGCGCGAGATTTCGATGCTGGATATCGTGCTCTGGAATGACCTGTCATTCGATTGACGATTACTTGCGCGACTCGTGTTCGTTCGGACTTCCCTTTCGGCCAACCTTGAACCAAGGTCGTGCGAAATGCAGATCATTTGAGAGATAAGCTGGATTTCCAAAATTTCCCTTGACAAAGTCTGGTAACATATCGTATCTTCTGGAAGCGCTTCCAAGCTCTTCCGCTCTTGTTCTATTATCAGTAATTCGCAAAATGGGCATAACGATCTACGACCTCGCCCGCGAGGCCGGAGTGGGAATTGGTACAGTCTCTCGCTGCTTGAATAACCACCCCAGCGTGTCGGCAAAGACGAGGGAAAAAGTTCTCGCTGTAGCTAAACGGCTCAGCTACCAGCCCCATGCCCATGCCCAACGTCTTGCCTCCCGAAAATCGAACACGTTCTCCACGATCATTCCTTTCTTTACAAATTACTTTTTCATCGAAGTGCTTCAGGGAGTTCAGGATCGAGCGTCGGAACTGGGGATCGACCTGATTCTGTATGGGGTGAACAATACTGCGCAAGCCGAATATTATCTGCGTCGCTCGCTGCATGGCGGACGCGTTGATGGCGTAATGTTCTTTTCCATGAAGTTTCCAGAATCCTTTGTCGGCAAGTTCGAGCAGATGAAGTTGCCCGTGGTCATCGTTGATTCCTACCATGAGAAGTTCGACTCGCTCCTGGTGAAGAACCAGGAAGGCGCAAAGCAGGCAACACGTCACCTCATCGGACTTGGACACCGGAACATTGGCATGATCAACGCGAGTCTTGAAACTGCTCCGGCGAGAGAGCGTCTGGAAGGATACAAACTCGCGTTAGCCGAAGCAGGCATTCCATTCGACATGGAAAAAGTGATTATCACTTCGAATGGAAAGCAGGATGGATTCAATCGTGAAGCGGGCTATGAGTCGATGAAGGAAATGCTTCGTCGCGGATTCGGGAAGAATCGTGCAACCGCGGTGTTCATCGCCAGTGACGTTCAGGCAATCGGCGCGCTGGAAGCTGCCCGCGAATTTGGCATCCGTGTGCCCGAAGATATTGCCATGGTTGGCTTCGACGATATCGAATTGGCAAAACATGCACAGCTCACAACAGTTCGTCAGCCGATGTATGAGATGGGAACTCTCGCTCTCCAGATGCTGATCAACCGGATGAAGAATCCCGATGCGCCGCCGAACCTTTCCACGTTCCTGCCGGAACTCGTGGTTCGAAAAACGTGCGGTGCGCAACCGGCGGCTGTCTCTTCACAACTTCACAGTGGTATCGAACTCGGAGAACCAAGCTCTTGACTCAATTGCTATCGCTTTCCGTAAGACAACTTCTCGTTATACTTTCACTTTGCTTCGTTGCTCACGCTGCGAGCGCAGGAAAACGGTCAGCCGCGAAGCTGAATGACGTTCCCCTCTGGGCGAAAGATGCAATCTGGTATCAGATCTTTCCTGAACGATTTTGCAACGGGGACCCGACCAATGATCCGACACTTGACGATACGCGAGGTTCGTATCCGCACGACAAGCCCGCAGAGTGGAAGGTCTCTTCGTGGACGGGAGATTGGTACAAACTGCAACCGTGGGAAGCAAAGGAGAAGGGCTTTTACTATCACGCGCAACAGCGACGCTACGGCGGCGATCTGCAAGGCGTCATCATCAAGCTCGATTATCTGAAAAAGCTTGGCATTAACGCAATCTATCTCAATCCGCTCTTTGAGTCGCCCTCGTTGCATAAGTATGATGCGACGATGTATCACCACATCGATAATAATTTTGGACCTGATCCGGCAGGCGACCGGAAAATCTGGGAGAGCGAAAATCCCGCCAACCCGAAAACGTGGAAATGGACATCTGCTGACAAACTGTTTCTCAAGCTTATCAAGGAAGCGCATAAGCGAAAGATGCACGTCATAATTGATGGCGTGTTTAATCATGTCGGCATGACGTTCTGGGCGTTCCTTGATGCGAAAAAGAACGGTGAGAGTTCAAAATACAAGGATTGGTTCATCATCAAGAAGTTTGACGATCCAGCAACATCGGCGAACGAGTTTGACTACGCCGGCTGGTATGGCGTAACAGAACTTCCCGAGTTGCGTGAGGATGAGAACGGCCTCGTCGCCGGACCGCGCGCCCATATTCCCGATATCGTAAAGCGATGGATGGATCCGAATCGCGATGGCAATCCATCGGATGGCATCGATGGCTGGCGCCTTGACGTTGCGGATATGGTTGCGATGCCGTTTTGGCGCGACTTCCGAGCCTGGGTTCGGACGGTCAACCCGAATGCCTACATCACCGGTGAGGTATGGTGGGAGGATTGGAACAACGGCAAGATGTTCAACGCCGAGCGATGGTTGAAAGGTGACGCGTTCGACGCGGTGATGAATTACCGGCTTGCGCGAGAAGCTGGGTACTTCTTCAAAGCGAAGCATGACAAAATCACCGCGACGGAATTTCTCCGCCGGCTTGATAGCCTTCGTGGCGAGTATCGGTCGGACGTGAACTACGTGTTGATGAACTTGTATGAAAGTCATGACACGGATCGGCTGCCATCGCAGATCATCAACGCCGACACGAAGTATGACAAGCGCGTGAACGTGAGCGACTTCGCCGACTACGATGTCCGCAAACCGAATGCAGAGGAACTCAAAACGCAGAAGCTGATGGTGTTGTTCCAGATGACGTATCTCGGCGCACCGATGATCTACTACGGCAGCGAAACGGGTATGTGGGGTGCGGACGATCCCGACGAACGAAAGCCGATGTTGTGGGAAGATCTGAAATTCGAGCATGAAGCCAGTCATCCGTTCGGGAAGACCCGACCTGTTGACGAGAATAAGTTCAATCCCGATTTGTTCATTCATTATGCAAAGTGTGCCCGCACTCGCTCGGCAAGCCCGGCGTTACGGCGCGGAGATTTCTCGACGTTGAAGACGGATGATGCAAAAGACGTCGTTGCCTTTGAGCGTTCGCATGAACGGGAGAGAGTTATTGTTATTCTCAACAATTCTACCACAAGGCAGAAGATCGGGGTCCCGCTTGGCAGCGAACTTTCGAAACTCGAATGGAGCTGCCTGTTCAACTGGGCAAAGTACTCGGTGGACGCTGGAGTGTTGAGTCTGGAGTTGGCAGGAAAATCCGGAATTGTATTGCAAGCGTGGGTGAAGTGAAATCGATTGTTGTGTTCTGTGTTCTTCTGATACTTGCCGGGTGCGGTCGCCACAAGAGTGATGTCGTTGCGGAGGTCGGCGGCCAGGAGATTACGGTTGATGCATTCAAGCAACGGTATCAGCAATTCCTTTCGCAGGGGAGCAAGCGTGACAATATTTTGCTGCGGGAAGAAATACTGAACAATATGATCAACGAGCGGCTGATTTATCTCGATGCGGCACGCCAAGGCTTCGATAGCGATGCCGACTATCAACGAAGGATGAAAATTGTGGAAACGCAAGCGCTGCTTGATCGATACTCATTGGCAATCAGCTTCGACACAATGAAGATCACGGAGACCGAGTTGCGTCGGGAATTTCGCTCCTTCATTACCAAAGCAAGCGCCCGATACCTGTATGCAAAAACGGAAGAGGGCGCCCGACGATTGAAACAAAGGCTGGCGAAGGGGGAAACCTTCCGACAGATAGCAAAGGAAGTGTTTGAAGATCCCGGACTGGCAAACAACGGTGGTTACCTTGGCGTTTTTGGTTGGGGAGAGATGGAGCCCGCGCTTGAAGAGACGGCATTCACCATTCCGGTTGGTTCGATATCCGATCCAGTGAAGCTCAACATCGGCTATGCGATTGTGAAGGTTGAGACACGTGTCCAGCAGCCATTGGTTTCCGAATACGACTATGCAAAAGTGATACAGAAACTTGCGGACAAGATTCAGGAAAAGAAGATTCTTCATCTGACAAGAAAAGATGCTGAGGAGACAAGCAAGGGTCTGGGGGCATCATTCAATGA